>CAZMIS010000108.1:0-10899 GCA_964566325.1 uncultured Anaerolineales bacterium | reverse complement strand
CTACGGATAAGCCCCGCGCGGGCAGAACGGGAACCAGGTTTCTTCCCCCAACCTGGTTCTTTTGTTAGAATGGGTTGATATGATTGCGCTTCGCCGGCTCCTACATTATCTTCGTCCCTATTGGCGGGTGCTCACCGTAACCACCCTGCTGGTATTCCTGAACACTGGCATTGGCCTTCTGCCGCCGCTGTTTCAGCGCGCCATCGTCGACAACGTGATCGGCCAGCGCCGCACCGATCTCCTGCTGCCGCTGGTGGGAGGGCTGCTGGTCGTCTACGCCTTGTCCGGCGTGACCGAATTCGGCGACCAGTTCCTGCGCCACACCGTCGGCGAGCGCATCCTGTACGACCTGCGCGTCCGGCTGTACGATCACCTGCAGCGCCTGTCGCTCTCCTTCTTCGAACGCACCTCCACCGGCGAGCTGATGTCGCGCGTGAGCAACGACGTGAACGCGCTCGAGCAGTTCATCACGCACGGCACGATCCTTACCGCAGTCGCGTTCGTGCGCCTGTTCGGCGCGACCATGGTGCTGCTGGCGTTGGAGTGGCGCCTGGCGCTCATCTCGCTGCTGCCGGTCCCCCTCATTGCGATCGGGCTGCGCATCTTCAACCGGCGGGCACGGCCCATCTATCGCAAGGTGCGAGACCGGCTCGGCGACATCAATGCGCGGCTGCAGGATGACCTGGCCGGCATCCGGGTGATCCAGGCCTTCGGCCAGGAGGACTCGGAGCTGGAACGCTTCCGCAGCGTGAGCGCGACCTATCTCGGCGAGCGGGTCGCGTCGATCCGGATGTGGTCTTCCTTCTTCCCTGCACTCGGCTTCCTGTCGAACCTCGGCGCGGTGCTCGTGCTGGGCGCCGGCGCGTCCATGGTGGTGCAAGGACAGCTCACGCTCGGCACCCTGGTCGCGTTCATCTCGTACATCGTGTCGTTCTATGAGCCGATCCGCCGGCTGACCGATATCGACAACATCCTGCAGCAGGCTGCGGCGGCAGGGGACCGCATCTTCGAGCTGTTGGATGAGACCCCGGACGTCCAGGACGCACCCGGTGCGGTGGCCCTGGAGCGCGTCGAGGGTGCGGTGCAGTTCGAGAACGTGTCGTTCCATTACGGCGACGGCGAGGAGGTGCTGCACGACGTGGCGTTCAGCGTGCAGCCCGGCGAGTCGGTGGCCCTGGTGGGGCCCAGCGGCGCTGGCAAGACCAGCATCGCCAATCTGCTCTGCCGCTTCTACGATCCGACCTCGGGCCGGGTGCTGGTCGATGGACAGGACCTGCGCGAGATGCAGCTGCGCTCGCTGCGCGATCATGTGGCCGTCGTACTCCAGGACACCTTCCTCTTCAATGGCACCGTGCGGCGCAACCTGATGTACGGCAAGCCTGACGCCACCGAGGATGAGCTGGTGGCTGCTGCGAAGGCCGCGTTTGCGCACGACTTCATCATGGAGATGCCGGAAGGGTACGACACGGAGATCGGCGAGCGCGGGGTCAAGATGAGCGGCGGCCAGCGCCAGCGCCTGGCACTGGCTCGCGCCATTCTGGCCGATCCGCGCATCCTGATTCTCGACGAGGCAACCTCGTCCGTCGATGCGGAGGCGGAATACCTCATCCAGCAGGCCCTGGAGGAAGTCTTGAAGGGACGCACGGCCCTGATCATCGCCCACCGGCTGAGCACGATCCGCAACGCGGACAAGATCATCGCGCTGGAAGGCGGGCGGATCCGCGAGGTTGGCAGCCACCAGGAGCTGTTGGCTGCCAACGGTCTTTACCGGCAGCTGTATCAGCGCCAGGTCGAGTTGGCCGCAGAGGCATGAGCGCTTCTGCGACGTCGCAACGATTGAGACATGATGTCATGAACGAGAGGACGAGGCGATGGATATCATCGGAACACTGATCTTATTCGTACCCATGCTTGTCGTGCTGTGGCTGGCCAACCGGAGCCACCGGCATCGCATCGAAGGCGACCTGCGCAATGAGCGCACGTTCAAACTGCTGGCCTACGGCCTGCTCGTCTTGCTTTATGCCAGCCTGCTGGCCTTCGGGCTCCTGTTCGCGGTCTTGGGTGCGGCCCTGGTCACAGCGCCCGAGTTGGCGGGCGGGTTCGACGCGGAGGCCATGGGGATCACCCCGGACCGCCTGCCCTGGCTCGGCGCTTCGCTGGCCGTGCTGTCGCTGCTGGGCATGGTCCTGCTGACACGCCCGGCTCGCCGCCTCTTCAGCCGGTTCACGCCCATCGACCCTTCCCATCCGGTGCACGCGGTGGCGTTGTCGTTCACGGCCTTGATCCTCGTGAACCTGGCCGCGACGGTGGCCGTGGGATTGGACAACCTCGCGGACATGCTCCAGAGCGCCGCCGAGTCCGGCGGGGCTGGCAATCCTGCCCCCGCGCTGTGGGCGCAGAACCTCATCTTCCTCGTGATGGGGCTTGTCGGCGTGGGCTGGCTTGCGCGGCGCGGCCTCAAGACAGCACTGCTGCGCCTCGGCATCGTCGCGCCGACGGTCAGGCAGGTGCTCGCGGGGCTGGGTCTCGGCGTGCTGATGGTGCCGCTCGTGCTCGTGGCGGAGATTGTTGCGGGCAAGCTGGGGCTGGGAGCGAGCGCAGATGTCGAGCGGCTGACCGAACAACTGGTTGGCCCGTTGACGCTCTCGATTCCAGGCATCCTGACCTTGGGCCTGGCCGCTGCGTTGGGCGAAGAGACGGTGTTCCGCGGCGCGCTGCAGCCCCGGTTCGGGCTCGTGTTCACGACCCTATTGTTCGCGCTGCTGCACAGCCAGTACGGATTCAGCTTCTCGACGGTCGCGGTCTTCGTGGTCGGCCTGGTATTGGGCCTAGTGCGGCTGCGTGCGAACACGTCCACGGCCATGATCGTGCACGCGGTCTACAACATGTCGCTGGGACTGATCTCCTACCTAGGGTTGATGCAGAACGTGTAGCAGGGTCTTCGCATCGAAAAGCCTCCGAGGTGTCGAACACCTCGGAGGTTTCTGGTTTTCGGGCGGGGATCAGAACAGCACCGCGGCCAGCTTGGTGCGGTACTCGCGAACCAGGGGATGCTCGTCGCCCAGGGCGGCGAAGGCGGCCAGCATCGCGCGCCGCGCCGCCCCATCGCGGTACCCCTTGTCGCGGCGCAGCACGTCCAGAAGTGTGTCGAGCGCAGCCCGAAGATCGCCTGCGGCGAGTCGCCGTCCCGCGGCCAGGTAGAGGCCGTCCAACCCATCTGCACCGTCCGAGGCAGAGCGAGCCTCCAGGACCAGGGCGGCCAGCGGGCGCAGGGCGACTGCCTGCACCGCGTCGGGCTCCTCCGTGATCCCTCCGATGAGCGCGTCAGCCTCCTCCGCTTTGCCCTGCGCGAGCAGGGCGCGCACCAGGTCCAGCTTGCTGCCTGCGGGACCCAGCTGCCGCAGCGCGGCCTCGGCCTCCGCGAACTTGCCCTGTTGCAGGAGCGCCCTCGGATCGGGGCCGGCCGCGCCGCTCACCGCGCCCGGCGTCACGCCCAGCTTCTGCAGGAAAGCCCGAACTTGCGGCTCGGGCACGGCGCCGACGAACTCCGCTGCCAGCTGGCCGCCCTTGAAGCCCTTGACCGCCGGAATGCCCTGGACGCCGTAGCGCATCGCGGCGCGTTGATTCTCGTCCGTGTTGATCTTGGCCAGGATGAAGCTGCCGGCGAACTCATTCGCCAGCTTCTCGAGGACGGGGCCGAGCATCCGACAGGGTCCGCACCAGGGCGCCCAGAAATCCACCACGACGGGTGTCTGCCGGGACCGCTGCAGCACGTCTGTCTCGAATGTAGCGTCAGATACGTCGATCACGTAAGCCGATTTCGCCATGAAGCGTCTCCCGTAGTGCCGGCACAGGCCGGTCAGTTGTGGTCCGTAACAGGCGCCATGATAGCATCTGGCGGCCGCCATTTCAAATCATGCAGCGAGTCATGGTACCATAGTCACGCATGTCGACCATGAATCCGCCTCATCTCAAGCCGATCCCTGGTCCGGCCGCGTCCGTTCTGTTGCGCGCGCTGGGCTACTTGCGGCCATACTGGCGCAAGACCGCCGGCGCCTACCTGGGCATGCTCGCAGTCACGGCCCTCGCACTGGTGATCCCCCAATTCATCCGCCAGATCGTAGACGTCGGCATCGGCCAGGGCGACACGCGCTACCTCACGCTCAGCGTCGCAGCGTTGCTCGGCCTGACGTTGCTCAAGGGCCTGATCTCGTTTCTTCAGGGCCGCTGGACGGAGATGGCATCCCAGGGGGTGGCGTATGACCTGCGACGCCTCATTCATAGCCGCCTGGCCGAGCTGTCATTCTCCTATCATGACAGGGCCGAGACCGGCCAGCTGCTCTCGCGCGCGGTGCAGGATGTCGAGCGCATCCGGTTTCTGAGCGGCCGGGCCGTGCTCCGGTTGGCCGAGGGCGCCCTGCTGGCCGTCGCGACGGTGATCGTGCTCTACACCATGCATCCCGGCCTGGCGACTCTCGTGATGCTGATCGTGCCCCTGCTGGCGCTGAACGCCTTCTACTTCGGCCGACAGCTCCGGCCGCTCGGCCTGCGCATCCAGCGGCAGCTGGCGGTCATCACCACCCGGCTGGAGCAGAACCTGCGCGCTGCACGCATCGTGAAGGCGTTCGCCCAGGAGGAGGCCGAGATTGCCCGCTTCGACGAGGAGAACGGGCGATGGTTCGACCTGGCTGCCAGGCAGGCGGCCCTGCAGGCGCGCAACGACCCGCAGGTGCAGTTGATCGCCAACCTGGGCACGGTCGCCGTGATCGGGCTGGGCGGATTGGCGGTCGTGCGGCAGGAACTGACCATGGGCGAGCTGGTCGCCTTCACGACGTACCTGGGACAGTTGATCTCGCCCGTGAGGCGCATCGGCAACATCATCCCCGCGCTGGCGATCGCGTCGGCCGCGGCCGAGCGCGTCTTCGAGATCCTGGACGCACGCTCGGAAGTTAGGGACGAGCCCGGTGCGGCCCCCCTGCCGCCTGTGAAGGGCCACGTGCGCTTCGACCGGGTTTCGTTTGCGTACTTCGGGCGCCACCCTGTGCTGTCGGACGTGACGCTGGAGGCACGGCCGGGCGAAGTCGTCGCGCTCCTGGGCGCGACCGGATCGGGCAAGTCGACCATCATCAACCTGATTCCCCGGTTCTACGATCCGACGGCCGGCCGCATCTTCATCGACGACATCGACATCCGGACCGTCACGCTCAACTCGCTGCGCGACCAGGTGGGCATCGTCCTGCAGGAGACGCTGCTGTTTGCCACGACCGTGCGGGAGAACATCGCCTTCGGCCGGCCGGACGCAACGCAGGATGAGGTGGAGAAGGCGGCGATGGCTGCACAGGCGCACGACTTCATCATGGCGATGCCGCAAGGCTACGAGACGCCGGTCGGGGAGCGCGGGGTCACGCTTTCAGGCGGGCAGCGGCAGCGCATCGCCATCGCCCGTGCACTGTTGACGGATCCGCGCATCCTGATCATGGACGACGCGACCTCCAGCGTCGATACCGAGACGGAGCACCTGATCCAGGCCGCGCTGCGCCGCCTGATGGAGGGCCGGACGTCGTTCGTGATCGCGCAGCGGCTGAGCACACTGCGCCATGCGGACCAGATCGTGGTGCTCGACCGGGGACGCGTCGTGGCCAGGGGGACGCACGAGGACCTGCTGCGCACGTCGGGCCTTTACGTCGACGTCTACCAACGCCAGATGCGGCCCGCGGGGCCCGAAGAGGATGAGACTGCACAGAACGGGGTGGGCTCGACCGCCGTGGCCGCAAGCGAGGTGGGGCCGTGACCGTGTCCATCGGGGCGCCCGGACCCAACATGGGGCCGGCCGGTGCGTTGAGCGAGTTCGGCTCGAAGGCGCCTGGGCAGCCGTTCGATCGTCGCGTGGCGATGCGGCTGCTGGCCTATCTCAAGCCACACTGGCAGCGCATGGTCGCGGCCATCGTCCTGATGTTGATCGGGTCGGCCCTCTCGCTCCTGGCGCCGCTGCTGATCAAACAGGCCATCGACGTCGACATCCCCCGATCCGACCTGCCGGGCCTGTGGCGCACGGCCGGGCTGCTCCTCCTCGTCTTCGCCGGCTACTTCATCGTGTCGACCGTGCAGCAGTCCCTCATGGCCTGGGTCGGGCAGCGGGTGCTGACCACCCTGCGCGGGCAACTGTTCAGGCACCTGCAGGCGCTACACCTGGGCTATCACGACACGCACATCGTGGGCGTGACCATCTCGCGGGTCATCAGCGACGTCAGCGTCATCAACGACCTTCTGTCGCAGGGGCTGGTCACCCTCGTCGGTGACTCGGTGGTCCTCGTGGGCATCGTCGTCGTGATGGTCAGCATGAGCCCCCGGCTCGCGCTGTTAGCCTTCGCGGTCCTGCCCCTGATGGTGCTGGCGACGTGGCTCTTCACGCGGCGGGCGCAGGCCGCGTTCCGCGACACGCGCGCTCGCGTGGCAGCGGTGGTGGGGGACCTGGCCGAGGACATCACGGGGATGCGGGTGATCCAGGCGTTCGCGCAGGAGGGGGCGTCGGAGGAGCGTTTCGACCGGGTGAACGCGGCATCCCGCGACGCACACATCGGCGCGATGACGCTCTCCTTCGTGTTCCTGCCCACCGTGGAGTTCCTCGGCATGCTGGCCACCGCCATCGTCCTGTGGTTTGGCGGCCGCGCGGTCGGGGCGCAGGAACTGACGCTAGGGGTGGTGGTGGCCTTCCTGGCCTACGTGTCGCGCTTCTTCCAGCCGATCCAGGAACTGAGCCAGCTGTACACCACGATGCAGTCGGCCATGGCGGGCGGGGAGCGTGTCCTGGAACTGCTCGACGCCGTGCCCGCAGTACGTGACGCGCCCGATTCTGCGGACATGCCACCCATCGCGGGGCTGGTCGAGTTTCGCGAGGTCACCTTCGCCTACCGCGAAGGTGAGCCCGTCCTGCACGAGATCGACCTGACCGTCGCTCCCGGGCAGACGGCGGCGCTGGTCGGGCCGACGGGGGCCGGGAAAACGTCGATGGCCAACCTGGTCGCGCGGCTCTACGACGTCACCGAGGGCGCGGTGCTCATCGACGGCATCGATGTGCGGTCGGTCACGCAGGCCTCCTTGCGGCGGCAGTTCGGGCTGGCGCCGCAGGATCCGATCATGTTCAGCGGCACGATCGCCCATAACGTGCGCTTCGGCCGGCCCGAGGCGACCGATGCGGAGGTCGAGGCCGCGTGCCGGCTGGCGAACGCGCACCCGTTCATCGAGCGCTTGCCCGCGGGCTATGCCACGGAGGTGTTCGAGGGCGGCATCAACCTGTCGGCCGGCGAGCGCCAGCTGATCTCCATCGCCCGAGCGGTGCTGTCTGAGCCCCGCATCCTCATCCTGGACGAAGCGACCTCGAGCGTCGATACGGTCACCGAGGTGCTGATCCAGGACGCGCTCGAGCGACTGCTGGAGGGGCGCACTGCGTTCGTCATCGCGCACCGGCTCAGCACCATCCGGCGGGCAGACCTGATCTGCGTGATCGATGAGGGCCGGATCGTCGAGCGCGGCACGCACGAGGAGCTGCTGGCCCTCGGCGGTCTGTATCGCGACCTGTACGAACGGCAGTTCCTCTCCGCAACTTCACCGGAGCCCTGAGCGCCTCAGCACTGCTCCCAGTGGGCCAGCAGGTCGGCGATGTCCTCGAAGAGGAAGTCGGGGCCGTAGGCCTCGGCCTCGGGCCGCGATGTCGAGCCGGAAAGCACCAGGATGGTGCGGAGGCCGGCGCGCCTGCCGCCGTCCATGTCCGTGTCGATGCGGTCGCCCAGAGTGGCGGTGCACTCGGGGGTTGCCCCCATCTGCTGCATGGCCATCTCGAACATGGCCGGCTCGGGCTTGCCGATCGCGATGGGCTTGACGCCCGAACCGACCTCGATCGCGGCGATCAGCGCACCGGTGCCGGGGACGAGCCCCTCCTCTGTGGGTCGGGTCGGATCCAGGTTGGTGGCGACGAAGGCCGCGCCGCGGCGGATCTGCACGGCCGCCCGCTTGATCTTGTCGTACGTGACGCCCCAGTCGATGCTGGCTGCGACAACCTCGGCGCCGTCGTCCACGACCGTGAAGCCTGCCTTCGCCATCGCATCGCGCAGCGAATCCTCCCCGAAGACGTGCACGCGGGTGCCGCGCCCGTAACGAGCCGCGAGCCAGGCCGCCGTCGCGGTGCCCGAGGTCATGATCTCGTGCGGCTCGACGGTCGCGCCCATCTTGCCCAGCTTAGACGCGTATTGCTCGGGCGTGCTTCCCGAATTGTTGGTGGCCATCACGAAGCCGATGCCGCGGTCGCGCAGGAAACGGATGAAATCGGGCAGACGGGGCAGGGGCTCGTTCCCGCGGTAGAGCACGCCGTCCATGTCGATCACCAGGTTGCGGATCTCGCTGAGTTCAGTCACGGGTTTGCCTTTCGTCGATCGATCGGTTTGCGGTGCACAGCTTACCACAGGGCGCAGGCCCCGCCCAACATCACGGCGCGCCGGCGCACGCTCACGGCTCTTCGATCAGCCTTCCGCTCTCGATCAGTCCGACCAGCGCCTCGACGTCGTGCGTGCTTTCCCGGTCGTGGACGACCATGGGCACTACCCGGCGCACCTCCCGGTAGGCGCGTGCGGTGCCGCGGCCGAGGCGCCTGGAGCCGTCGGGCCGCAGGTCGATGGCCTGGCACGCGGTCATGAGCTCGATCGCAATGACGCGGCGCACATTCTCGAGGATCTCGCGGGCGTGGCGCGCGGCGTTGGCGCCCATGCTGACGTGGTCCTCCTGGTTGGCGCACGAGGGGATCGAGTCCACGCTGTCGGGATGGGCGAGCGTCTTATTGTCCGAGACGAGCGCGGCTGCGGTGTACTGAACCATCATCAGCCCGCTGTCGAGACCGCTGGTCGGCACGAGCATGGCGGGCAGGCCGCCGCTGAGCTCCGGGGTCAGCATGCGGAAGATGCGCCGCTCCGCGATGCTGGCCGCCTCGGCCAACGCGATGCCCAGCGTGTCGAGCCAGAGGGCCGGCCCCTGGCCGTGGAAGTTGCCGCCCGAGACCGAGCGGAACGAGCCATCCTCCCCGCGGAAGATGAGCGGGTTGTCGGTCGCCGCATTGATGGCCGTCGTGAGCCGCGCCCGCAGGAACGCCACCGCATCGATCGTCGGACCCAGCACCTGGGGCGTGCAGCGCAGGCTGTACGCGTCCTGGACGCGGCCGGGATCCGCGTCGACCAGCGTGCTGCCCGAGACAAGCTCGCGCAGGTGAGCTGCCACCTGCATCTGGCCGGGCTGCCCCGCGGCCGCGTGCAGCGCGGGATCGAACGCCGCAGAGAGCCCCTGCATCCCCTCCAGGCTGAGCGCGGCGGCCAGTTGCGCGTGGGCCAGCAGCGATTCGGCGTCGTGCACGGCCAGGGCCCCGGCCGCAGCCATGAAGTCGATGCCATTCGTCAGGGCCAGCCCCTCCTTGGCCTCCAGCACCTGCCGTTCGAGTCCTGCGCGGTGCATGGCCTCCGCGCCGGAGAGCAGCTCGCCACCATACCAGGCCTGGCCGCTGTATCCGCCATCCTTCGCCACTTCGTCGCGGGTCATGACGACCGCGATGTGCGCCAGGGGCGCCAGGTCGCCGCTCGCACCCAGCGAGCCCTTCTCCGGTACGACGGGGGTGACGCCGGCATTCAGCATATCGATGAGCGTCTGTGCCAGTACGGGGCGCACGCCGGAGTGGCCCTTCGCAAACATGTTGGCGCGAATGATCATGATCGCGCGCACCACGTCCTCGGGCAGCGGGCGGCCGACGCCACAGGCGCAGAGCACGACCACGTTGCGCGACAGCTGGCGGCACTGCGAGGCGTCGATGCGCGTGGTAGCCAGCGAGCCGAAGCCCGTGTTCACCCCGTAGACGCTCCCCTTGTCGGCCGCGACGGTGTCCATGACCCAGCGGTGGGAGGCCCCCATCGCCTCGACGGCCCCTGAACCGAGGGGAGCGACGGGCGCATGGTCGCGCGCGATGGCAACGAGTTGTTCGATGGTCAGCGAGTGACCGGTCAGTTCGATCATGTGGGCCTCCCGAACGGTGAGAGAGTTGGGAAATTCCGCTGCCCAGGGGATTTGACACCAAGGCGATAACATGGTAGAAATTATATAGACAACTATACGACTAGTCAAATCTACGGGGCGATATGGAACCTGCGAAAGTCATTGCCGGTGCGCTTCCCAAGTACCGCCAGCTCCTGCAGCTGCTGCGCGCACAGATCCTCTCCGGCGAGCTGGGGCCCGGCATGCGGCTGCCGACGGAAGAGGAGCTGATCAACACGTACGGGCTCTCGCGCGGCACGGTGCGCAAGGCCATCGAGCAGCTGGCAGCGGAGGGCCTGGTGTACACGGCGCAGGGCAGTGGTACGTACGTGACCGCAGCCCATCCGAGCGCGGTGCCCTTTCGCTTCCTCGACTGCCTGCCCGGCGTCGATGCGGTGTATCGCGTCGTCACCAGAGAGGTCATCCCCGCGACCATGTCGGTGGCCGAGCGCCTGGCGCTGCCGCTGGGCGAGCCGGTGATCCACATCCGGCGGCTGCGCGTCGTCGGTGGGGAGACCACCGGCCACTCGGAACGGTACCTGCCGCAGTCTCTGTGTCCGGGCCTGCTGGCGGAGGACCTGTCTCAGTCGTCCATCCACGAGATCCTGGTCAACCTCTCGGACCTGCCGTTGTTGCGCGCGGTCGTCGAGATCTCCGCGGAGATGCTCGGCGAGGAAGATGCGGCAGCGCTCAGCGTGCCTCCCGCAACGCCCGCCATCGTGGTCACCCGCACGACCTACACTGCGCCCGCCCGGCCCGCGGTCTGGTATCGCGCGGTGTACCGCAACGAGTTCTGCCTGGCGGTCCGTCCGGATACGTGGACCGCGTCGCCCG
>CAZMIS010000107.1:0-10928 GCA_964566325.1 uncultured Anaerolineales bacterium | reverse complement strand
GGGGTGTGCATTCACCCCCTGGCTGGCCAGCACCTGGGCAATGGTCGCGCGCAGGGGTCCGTAGCCGCGCGGCTCGCCGTAGCCGAGCGCCGCGACGCCGTCCCGGCGCATGACGTTCTGGATGATCTTGCGCAGGTCTTCAGCCGGGAACAGCCGCGAGTCGCCGATGCCGCTCGCAAAGGAGATCAGCTCAGGCCCCGGCAGGCCGGCCCGCGAGGCCGCCTGATGGCCCGCGCCCCAGAGCACTTCCGTGGACAGGAGCCCTTCGTGATGGCTGCGCGCCCGCGCTGCAAGCTCTTGCTGCCAGAGAGGCCAGGCCGGACCCTCGCCATTGGCCGGGAGCGGGGCCAGCTGGTAGCTGGGCAGCACGTAGGTGCCGCTGCCTATGTGGCTGGCAACCAGCCCGTCCGCCTCCAGTTCCGCGTACGCGTTTTCGACCGTGATGCGGTTGACGCCGAGATCCTTGGCGAGTTGGCGGATGGCGGGCAACCGCGTGTCGGGCACCAGCGCGCCCGACACGATGCCTTCGCGCAGGAAGGCTTCGATCTGCTGGTAGAGCGGCACGTTACTCTGACGATCGAGGGGAATCCGCATGGCTTTGCTCCGTGAGCCGCATAGTAGCACGGAGGGGGCGTCTCTGACAAGGCGGATGGTGCTCCGCCCTTCGAACATGCCCCTGGAGGGTGCCCAGGGAGCATGTTCGATAGGAATAGAAAGGGCCGGTGGGCCGCGGGCGGCCTACTTATGCCACTCGGCGATGTTCCAGATTTCGCGGTTGTTCGGGCCGAGCTCCACGCCCTTCAGGTCATTGGACATGGCGACCACGTTGTTCTTCAGGATCAGGGCGATGCTTGCCTGATCATCGACCATGAGGTCGGCCATCTGGATGGCCAGCGCGCTGCGCTCCGCCTCGTTCGTCATCGTGGAGAGCCGCTCGTACATGGCGTCGAACTCCGGATTGCAGTAGCGCTCGACATTGCGGCCGTTCCAGCTGTTGTCCTTGGAGGCTGCCCCCGCGCAGGTCCAGAAGCCCATGTAGCGGATGACTGCGGCGCTGCCGGCCGCCAGGCCGTTCGCCACCATGCCGACATCGGCGTAGAACTTGCTGACCGTGTCGGGGTTGCCGGGATCGCTGCTGTGATGGATCGACGCGTCGATGGCCTTGAGTTCCACCTTGATCCCCAGCTCCTCCCAGCCGGCCTTGATGATCTCCTGCGTCTTCTGGTTCAGGGAGTTGGCCGCGGTCTGGTAGAGGATGCTCATCTCGACGCCGTCTTTGTCGCGGATGCCGTTGCCGTTGGTGTCTTTCCAGCCGGCCTCATCCAGCAGCGCCTTGGCCCCCTCGATATCGGCCGGGCAGGTGCCCCAGGCATGCTTGGTGGACTTGAGCGATTCCATGTGCGACAGCACGGAGCAGGTCGGGGTGCCGGAGGGCCCCCAGAGCTGGGTGGCGATCAGCTCCCGGTCGACGGCCATCGAGAGCGCCTTGCGCACGCGCACGTCAGAGAGGAAGGGGTGCTTCGTCGACGGCTCGGAACGCATGTCGCCCAGAGCAGGATCGGGGTTGGCATGGTTCAGCAGAAGGCGGGTCGTGTACACGCCGGGGTAGGTGACGATCTTCCCCTTGTCCGCATTGTTCATCAGGTTCAGCAGCACGTCCTTCTCAATGGCGAGCCCGCCGGCGAAATCGAAGTCGCCTGTCTGCAGGACCGCGCGTGCTGCGGACACGGCGTCGCCGCCGCCTTTCATGATCACTTCGTCGAAGTAGACTTTGTCTGCGTCCCGGTAGTAGGGGTTCTTCTCGTAGACGACCACGTCACCCGGCTTGAAGCTGACCACCCGGAACGGGCCGGTGCCGATGGGCGCCATGTTGCCGGGCGCCTCCTGGGCGTTCTTGCCGTTGTAGGCCTCGAATTGCTTCTTCTGCAGGATCAGGCCGAAGTTGCCGACGAAGGCAAGATACGGGTTGGGCGTTGGCTTCTTGAAGGTGACCTTGATCGTGTACGGGTCGGGGACCTCTACCTTCTCGAACTCGAGATAAGGGCTGGCCCCGGAGGAGCCGACGTCGGGGTTGGCCAGGTATTCATAGGTGAAGTAGACGTCATCGGCAGTGAAGTCGGAGCCGTCGGACCACTTGACGTCCTTTCTCAGCTTCCAGGTCATCGTGGTGTAGTCTTCGCTCAGGCCGCCATTCGCGACCGTGGGAACCTCTTCCACCAGGTGCGGCACCAGCTCGTCCTTGCTGTTCCACGATGCGAGGGGCTCGAGGACGATGCGGGAGGCCTCACCGTCCTTGACGCCAGTCGAGAGATGGCCGTTCAGGATGGTGGGCGCCTGCCACCAGAGCAGCCGTAGCACCTTCTTTTCGAGGGCTGCCGTTGGCGCGGCCGGCTCGGCGGGCTGCGCCGGGGCGACAGTGGGGGCCGCGGCCTCAGCGGGCGCCGCCGCGGGTTGGCTGGGGGCTGCGGTCGGCGCGGCGGGTGCAGCACAGCCCGCGAGCAAGCTGACCAAAAGCAGCGCCACAACCCATGGGCTGGACAGATGTCTTCTCATTCCCTTCTCCTTCCTGATTGGCGTGGTGTTGACCTTGCCGGAAGGCCGCGCTGAGATGCGGTACTCCCGGCGTCACACGTCCCGTATTGTAGGACTGAACCGGCATGCTGCATAGAGCCACTGTTGCTCAATTATCACCATACCAATGCCGCGGTCTGGCGCTCAGTCGCCCGAAGTGGCCTGAGGGACGGGACATCAGCGCCCGGCGGACAGCATGCCACCTTGCCATGGGACCCTGGGGCCGGACAAGAAATGTGGTCCGATGAAGAGATGTGGCCGGACAAAAAACCGCCGCCCTGGTTCGGGGCGGCGGCGGATGGGATGGCAGTGGAGACGCGCTCAGGTGAGATAATCGCGCAGCTTTCGGCTGCGGCTGGGATGGCGCAGCCGGCCGAGCGCCTGCGCCTCGATCTGCCGGATGCGCTCGCGGGTCACGCCGAACTTCTTGCCGACCTCTTCCAGAGTGTATGAGTAGCCGTCCACCAGGCCGAAACGAAGCTGCAGGATGCGCACCTCTCTCGGCGTGAGCGACTCGAAGATTTCGTCGATGACCTGGCGCAGCATGGTCTGAGACGCCGAATCGGTCGGGCTCTCGGCCTCGTCGTCCTCGATGAAGTCACCCAGGTAGCTGTCTTCTTCCTCGCCCACGGGCATTTCGAGGGACAGGGGCCGCTGGGAGACGCGGATGATCTGCTCGACCTTGCGCGGGGGCACCCCGAGGCGATCTGCGATCTCTTCCGTGGTGGGATCACGGCCCAGTTCCTGGACCAGCTGCCGGCTCGTGCGGGTCAGCCGGTTGATCTGCTCGTACATGTGCACGGGCACTCGGATCGTGCGCCCCTGGTCCGCGATCGCGCGCGTCACGGCCTGGCGAATCCACCAGGTGGCGTACGTGCTGAACTTGAAGCCCCGCCGGAAGTCGAACTTCTTGACGGCCCGGATGAGGCCGATGTTGCCTTCCTGGATCAGGTCCAGGAACGGGACACCGCGGCCCACGTACTTCTTGGCGACGCTGACGACAAGTCGTGAGTTGGCCTTGATCAGGTGCTCCTGCGCCGCCTGGCCGTCCCGCACGGCCGACAGGAGCTTATCGCGCTCGTCGAGGTCGTCGATGCCCAGGGTGAGCCGCTGCCGCGCCTCGCGGCCGCGCTCCATCCGCTTGGCCAGGCTGACTTCCTCCTCGGCGTTCAGCAGCGGGACGCGTCCGATTTCCTTCAGGTACAGGCTGATGGAGTCATCGATGTCGATCAGGTCCAGGTCGATATCCACCTCCGCCGGCTCGGCGCTCTCTTCCTCAGCTTCCTCTTCGTTGTCTTCGCCCTCACGAAAGGCGCTGACCTCGATCCCCTGTTCGAACAAGTTCGCGAACAGGTCCTCGAGCTGCTCCATGTTCGTTTCGGCCTCAGGAAACGCATTGAGCACGTCGTCGTACGTGACGAATCCCTGGTCCCGTCCGAGGGTGAACAGCTGCTCGGCTGCCTCGGCCGGCTTGACCGGGGCGACGTCCTGCTCTTCTCCGTTGGAGTTGATCTCGATTTCCTTGTCGTCGCTTAGTGCGCTCATTGGCACACTCCTTAGCTTCCCACCCGGCACTCATCCGTGCGGTGTCAAAATCGGCCGGGTATCACTCGGCACGTCACGCCACTGCGCCTGGTTTCGCCTTGCGTGATCCGAGCCACGTGATGCGTACAACGGCATTCTACTCGCAATACGGCCGGCTTAACGTGGGCTATGTTACTACTCTGTATCGTTCTGTCTACTACGTTGCGCTATCGTACAGGGCTCTTGAAGTCGTAAATCCCGTCCTCGATGGCCCAGACCGCTTCACACTGGGTGCACACGAGGGCGTCGTCGCGTTTCTCCAACTCCAGGGCGTGGCAGGTGGGGCATCTGAACGGGCTGCCCGTGGTGATGGGCCCGCCACCTGCGCGTTTCGTTTGAAGGAAGACGCTGGGCGACCACTTCCATGCCGCGCTGATCTCCTGAATGCTGCCGTCCATCCTGGCCAGCAACGGCGCCGGGACGAGGCGCTTGAAGAGATCCTGGCGAAAGTGCGAGACCGCCCGGCCGGCCTGGATCTGGAACCCTGCCTGGTGCAACTGCTCTTCCATCCAGCCCGGATGAAAGTCGAAGTTGAGGCGCGCAAACTCGTAGGGTTCCGGCTCGTAGGGGGACCATGCTTGCTTGCGCAGCAGGTAGCGCAGCATCGCCTTGATGTTGCGCTTGTTGGCGTATTCCAGGACGTAGGTGCTGTCGGGCTGCAGCGTCTCCGCGATGCCGCGCAGGGCTGCCGCAACGTCCTCCAGGTGATGAAGCACGCGGATGGTGACTGCGGTGTCACATGCACCTGGTGCAAGGGGAAGGTGGTAGATATCGGCCGCCACGTAGACGAAACGATCTGAGCGGCCCAGGCGTTGTTGTGCCTCGCGCAGGCCGGATATGGCGTAGTCGAGCAGGATGACCTGCTCGTAACCGGCATACAGGTCGGCCAACCGGCCAAATCCCGCCCCCAGCTCGACAATCCGTCGGCCTTTCGGCGGCAACAAGCTGCGTACGGCGATCCGTTCGGCCAGGTCCTCGTAGTCTCGCCCTTTGCCGTCCCAAAATCGTGCCCGATAGCTTGTGCCCTCGTAATCGCAAATCGCGCGTTCCCGCTCCAAAACGCCCTATCGCCTTCCATGTTTCACGTGAAACAGTTCCACGTGAAACATCCAGTTTCGAATCGTGCAAGCCCTTGCATTAATAGACGAAAATGGGCGGTGGCTAACCCACCGCCCATTATGGCTTGCGTTTCTGCGACATCATTATAGCACGCCCTGTCAATCCTCAGTGCGTTTTGTTATTATCAGCACACTCAATAGGCGCGCCGGCTTCTTATCATCCAACGCGCAGGAAAGCCGCTCGCGCTCTCAGATCGGTCCGGTTGGATTGCGATGGCGATACGTGATCCGGCCCTTGGTCAGGTCGTATGGCGACAACTCGACTCGCACCCGGTCTCCGAGGAGGACGCGAATGTAGTACTTTCGCATCTTGCCGGACAGGTAGGCGAGCACCTCGGGTCCGTTCTCCAGCTTAACCCGGAAAACGGTGTTGGGAAGTGCCTCCACAACCTTGCCGTCGAGGGTCAGTTTATCCTCTTGTTTGGTCATCCCTTCTCACTTTCTGTCAGAGTCGCCGGCCCAGCGGGCCGGCGACTCATCATGGACATACATGCAGCCGGCAGGCTTAGCGCATGCTCTCGCGACCCTCGCGACGCCGCTGCGCCTGTCGCGCCTTCCGAATCGCCTTCTGCTTCTTCAAGCGCCGCAGTTCACTGGGCGGCGTGAACCATCGCTTCTTACGCACGGTGGGCAGGATGCGCTCCTTCATCACTTCCTTACGAAAGCGCTTGAGCAGCGACTCCTGGGACTCCCCAGCTCGCAATGACACGGTTGCCATGAACTCACCTCCTTCCCCCCGTCAGCACTTCACACACCCATCGCCTTAACAACGAAACCTCACCGCCAGGTGAGGCCCTTCGCTTGCCTGTACCAGAATCGATCACGAACATGGCGACTGTGGTCAATCGGCAGACTGGCTCACTCCATGTCGTGCACTGTTTCTTTCGTTCAGGCCATCCGCGCTCCTGTCAGGGACACGTGTGGGATATTGGGCCGAGCGCAGTATAGCCTAAGCTGAAAGTGGTGTCAAAAATAAGACGCCTGTTCTTGTCACTCACCCGCCCCCTTCCGCGCCGCGTCAGAGACATCGCCGGGATCGCCGGCGGGCCGCCGGCGCAAGGCGCCGACAAGCCGGCGCCACGCATTTTCGGCGCCTGTCGCCTCCGCTTCCCCGAGCTCGTGTTCCGTGTAGCGCGCATCGAGGAAGGACGCCGTCAGATCGGCGACGTCCGTTTCTGCCTCGGGCCAGGTTGCCTGCAGGTCGCGGGCGTATTCGAGCGGCGTCTTGTGCGAAGGCCGCGGTGCGCCCTCCTGCGCCGCCTCGTCCACCGCCTGCAGATAGTACTGCCGCACGCGATCGCGGGGCAGGTGGCCGCGGCGGAGCGCGGCGCCGCGCGGCACGGCCGGACGCCGCAGCCGGGTTCCCGGCCGGACCAATCGCCTGCGCAGACGCTTGAGCTGCGACGTGACGGCGCGGTTGAGGCGTGCACGCCGCGCACGCCACCAGAAGCGCAGCTGTCTGAGGCGTGCTCCGATGGGCCCCTCGAGCAGGCCGCTCGTTCGCACCAGGTTGAAGAGCAGGAAGCCGGCGACCAACAGGATCGTCAGCCACAGCAGCGCGCCGCCCAGCCACGGCGGCAGCTGGCTGGCCATCTCCGCTTGCGTCGGCACGGGGGGCGGCGGGGCCGGAGACGCGGGGGATGCCGCTTCCTCGCCTATCCCGAGCAGCGCGCTGATGGCGTTCACGATCAGGGTGAACAGCGCGCCGAGGATGAAGACGATGCCTAACGCGATGCGGGCCAGCAACGCAATGACCCACGTGATGGGCACGGCCAGCCAGCTGGTCGCGCCGATCGGCAGCAACAGCGCTGCCAGCGCGATCAGGACGACGAAGGCCGTGCTGTTCGTGTGCCAGCGCGCGAGCAGCGGGCCCCGGATGTCGACCTCCTGGTTGTACCAGCTTCCGCGCAGCGCAGCGAGACGGCCGTGGCTCAGCAGCAGCAGGCCGCCGATGAAGTAGCAGAGCAGTGCCGCGATCGCCTCGGGCGAGAGACCCAGCCCGCGCAGCCCGATGCTGAGGATGCCGCGTTCGTCGGTCGTCACCGCGACGCGGGTGGCGGCAGTGCAGAAGACCAGCAGCGCGCCCAGCCCGATCCAGCGCAGGGCAAAGCGCTGCAGGACCTCCACGCGGGACAGGGCCAGTGGCACCCGCAGCTCGCTCTTGGCGTCGCCCCATCTGCCACCGGCACGCGCAACGACCTCGTCCGGCCGGATCGCCAGGGCCTGAAAGTCGGCGGCCATGCTGGCCGCGGTGGACCAGGCGAAGAGCAGGACCCCGCCCGCGAAGATGAATTCGCCTGTAAAGAAGCGGCCGGGGTGGATGAGCCATGACGCGACCGTCCCGGGGCCGGGCAGGCCCTCGACCAGCAGCCACACCGCGACACGCGCGAGGATCAGGATGACCGTCACCTCGCCGAGGCGCACTGCGGCGCGGCTGCGCCCGCGCGACGACGGCCGGCCCAGGAGGTGCGTCGTGAGCACTGCCTCGATGCTCACGGCTGCCGCCAGCGCGATCAGATACGACGGCCGACCGCCGCCGAATGCCAGCCGGATCAGCAGCGGGCCGACCGCCAGGCTGGTCGTCAGGAGGACGATGAGCGCCACGCGGTAGATGCCGGCCGTCCAGGCCTCGTCCTGGTAGTCGGCCACACCGGGAACGGGCGCGACAGGACCGGTCATGGCCGCACCCCTGCCGGCGCGGTGGTGCGGGGCAACTGCCAACGCCGCAGCGCGGTTTCGTCCGCGAGCTCGAAGGCGGTGATGCCGAGGCGCCGGCACCGTTCCGCGACCAGGCCGAACTGTGCGTGCGCCTCGACCGCGACGAGGACCGGATTCAGGCCCGCGCGGCGCAGCCCGTGCAGGGTGCGACACGTGGCCTCGTCCCCCGTCGCCGTGATGGCAATCACCGTCGTGCCCCACGGCAGATCGATCGCGGCAGCGGGCAGCCACTCGGAGAACGCCGGCGATTCGGATGGCTGGACGCGCGCCAGCCACTCCAGCGACTTCATGAGGTGCAGCCGCCCCGGACGCGGCCGGATCGTCCACGTGGCGCGGCCGGTCAGGGCGTCGCGGCCGTTGCTGCCGACCCCGACCTCCTGGCGCTGTCCCACCAGGTAGTTCGCCAGTGAGGCCGCCACGACGATGGCCCATTCGGTCGCTGAGGCGCGGAGGTGGCGTGAGTACGCGGCAACGGCCAGATCCAGGCAGATCAGCGTGGTCAGGGAGACGGCCGGTTCCGTCTTCTTGACCTGCAGCCTGCCCGCCCGAGCGCTGGTCTTCCAGTCGACCGAGCGCAGTGGATCGCCCGTCTGATAGTCCCGCACGCCCGTGATGCGTGTCGGGTCGGCAAAGATGGGCTGCCGGCTGCGGATGACGCCGTAAGGTGCGTTGGAGGTCAGGGGCGCGGCGGCCAGGGGGATCACGCGTGGGTACACGACCAGGCGGCGTGATTCGTGAGCGGTCCCCTTGGCCTCGCCGAACCCGAACAGGTCACCTGTCGATAACTGGCCGGGGCCGATGGTATAGACGCCGCGCAGCCGCCCCCACAGCTCGTAGGCCAGCGTCATCTCCTCCTTCGGGCCGAGCGCGAACGCCTGCATCAGCGGGCCTTCGCTGGATACCTCGGCGGGCGCAGCTTCGTCGAACCGGACCCAGGGAACGGGCAGCCGGCTGCGGTTGCGCACGGTGATCTGGACGGTCGCGGTCTCACCGCTGAAGATGTGGTCCGTGAAGCGGCGCTCGACGTGCAGCAGGGTGAGGCTGCGCGCCGCCCAATGTCGTGACAGCGCGTAGACGCCGGTCAGTACGTAGACGAGGTAGAAGATGATGTCCATCCGGAGCAGGATGGCCAGCAGGAGGAAGAAGAGGAGGACGATCGGCAGCTCGGACATGGTTACGGATCATCCGGTGTGGACGTCTCCCCCGCGCCGCGCGGCGCACCCCCGATCACGACGACGTATTCTCCCTTGGGCCGGGTGACCTGCACCTCGGCGATCAACTCGCTGAGGGCGCCGCGGTGGATCGACTCGTACAGCTTCGTGAGCTCGTGTGCGAGCGCCGCGGGCCTGTCTCCATACACGGCCAGCGCATCTTCCAGGAAGGCCTGCACGCGGTAGGGGCTTTCGTAGAAGACCAGCGTGTGGGGGGAATCCTGGTCCAGCTGGAGAAAACGCCGTCGCGGGCCGCCCTTGTGCGGCGCGAAGCCGCGGTAGGTGAAACTGTGGACCGGCAACCCTGACAGCACCACGGCCATGATGGCCGCGGCGGGCCCGGGCGCCATGCTCACCTCTTCGCCGGCCGCGATCGCGCGGCGCAGGATGCTGTAACCGGGATCCGAGATGCCCGGCGTGCCGGCCTCGCTCACCACGGCCACGGACTTGCCCTGCGCCAGCAGGCCCATGATCCGCTCTCCCGCGCGATCCTCGTTGTGCTCGTGAAACGCGATCTGCGGCTTGGCGATGTCGTAGTGCTTGAGTAGAATGCCTGTTCTACGCGTGTCTTCGCTGGCGATCACGTCGACGCTGCGCAGGATCTCCAGCGCACGGACCGTGATATCGCCCAGGTTGCCGATCGGGGTGGCGACGAGGTACAGCATCTCAGGCCTTGTCGAGGTCCAGGGGGACCTGTTCGAGCAGCTCGGCGACGATCGCGGCAGCGTGGCGGCCGCGCAGCGCACTTTCGGGGTGCACCAGGCAGCGGTGCGCCAGGGTCAGCGGTGCGAGCCGCTTGATGTCGTCGGGCAGGACGTAGTCCCGCCCGTGCAGCGCGGCCCAGGCCTGGCCCATCTTGAAGAGCGCCAGGCCGCCGCGCGGGCTCGCACCGAGCAGCAGGTCGGGATGGCCCCGCGTCGCCTGCACCAGGCGCACGACGTAGTCCCGCACCGTGTCGTCCACGTGAACCTCCCACGCCTGCCGCCCGAGCTCCGGCAGCTGATCGCCGGGGAAGACCGGCTCGACCTCCCCGATCGGGTGCTGCCGCTGCAGCCTGAGCAACATGTCGCCCTCGGCCTGCGCGTCGAGATAGCCCAGGCGCACCTTGATGAGAAAACGGTCCAGTTGCGCCTCCGGCAGGGGGAAGGTGCCCTCGTACTCGATCGGGTTCTGCGTGGCCAGCACGATGAAAGGTTGCGGCAGCGCCCGCGTGACCCCGTCGACGGTCACCTGGCGCTCTCCCATGCACTCGAGGAGCGCGGACTGAGTGCGCGGCGTGGCGCGGTTGATCTCATCGGCAAGGAGGATATTGGTGAACGCGGGGCCGGGGATGAACTCGAACCGGCCGGCCTGCTGATCGTAGACCGATACGCCGGTGACGTCGTTGGGCAACAAGTCCGGGGTGCATTGCAGCCGGCGGAACTTGACGCCCAGCGAGCCGGCGATGGCGCGTGCCAGCATCGTCTTCCCGACCCCGGGAACGTCCTCGATGAGCACGTGCCCGTCACACAAGAGCGCCGCGAGGATCAACTCGATCGCCTCGCGCTGGCCGATGATGACGCGCTCCACGTTGCAGGTGACCTGCCCGGCAAACGCACTGATCTCGTTCACAGGCTTCAACTCCTACCTCCGCTCATTCTACCATACAGGTCCGGCGTGCGCCATCATTTTGAGTGCATTTCAGTTTTGGGGCAGGCGATAACGGCGAGACGGCTACGTATGGGCT
>CAZMIS010000106.1:0-10955 GCA_964566325.1 uncultured Anaerolineales bacterium | reverse complement strand
CGTCCGTCTTTGCCGATCACGCGGCCCATGTCTTCACGATCGACATGGAGCTCCAGGACCGTGACGCTGGCGCCACGGGTCTCCTTCACGAAGACCTTATCGGGCTGCTCGACCAATTGCCTGGCGATATACTCGATCAGTTCTTTTTCCTTCACCTGTCAGCCTCCATTGGTGCCAAGGGCTTGTCTCCGGAGGCAGGCTCGGCCGCGCTGGCGCGGCGCGCTCGCCCGCCCAGGCACGCAAGCCCGGAAGCGCACGGCTGACGGCTAAGCCGCCGGCTGAGCGTCGAGCAGGCCCTGCTTCTTCAGCAGTCGAGCCACCGATTCGCTGGGCTGCGCACCCACGCTGAGCCAGTAGCGGGCGCGCTCAAGGTCGATGCTGTACTCTTCAGGATCGACGGTCGGATTGAAGTATCCGATGTTCTCCAGGATGCGTCCATCGCGCGCCGCGTGCTGATCGGCGACGACGATGCGGTAGGACGGCTGCTTCTTGGCGCCCTGTCGGCGCAGTCGAATTCGTACCATTCCAGTTCAACTCCCTCAGTGTAATGGGACTTCGAAGGTCCCGAGACCATGTAAACCCGTGCACGCCGCCCTTGGGGCAGCGGCACAGGCATGTCACCTGAACATATCCATCAGGCCGCGCATCCCGCGCTGCCCCGAGCCCATTTGCTTCATCAGCCGCTGCATCTGGCGGAACTGGGTCAGCAGGTCGTTGATCTCAGTCACATTGGTGCCTGAGCCACGAGCGATGCGCCGCTTCCTGCTGGCGTTGATGATCCTTGGATCGTGTCGCTCGCGCGTCGTCATCGAGCTGATGATGGCTTCGATCCGCTTGAACTGCTTGTCCGTTACGTCCGGCTGCAGCTCCTTCGAGAGCTGGTTCATCCCCGGTATCATGTCAAGGATCTGGGTCAGGGGACCCATCTTCTTGATCTGCTGCAGTTGCTTCAGGAAATCATCCAGGTTGAGCTCGCCCTTCGCCAGGCGCTTGCCCATCTTCTCGGCCTGCTCGCGGTCGACCGTTTCGCCGGCCTTCTCGATGAGCGTCATCATGTCGCCCATGCCCAGGATGCGGGTGGCCAGGCGATCCGGATGGAAGATTTCCAGCGCATCGAGCTTCTCACCGACGCCGAGGAACTTGATCGGTACCCCTGTGACCTCGCGCATCGAGATGGCCGCGCCGCCGCGGGCATCGCCATCGACCTTGGTGAGTATCAGCCCGGTGAGCTGCACGCGCTCGTGGAAGCCCTTCGCGACATTGACGGCCTCCTGGCCGGTCATCGCGTCCGCGACCAGCAGGATCTCCTTCGGCTTGGCGAGCGCCTTGATGGTCTCCAGCTCGGCCATCATCTCGTCGCTGATCTGCAGGCGGCCGGCGGTGTCGAGGATCACGACATCGACCGCACTCTCCCGGGCCCGCTGCAGGCCGTGCCGCACGATCTCCGGCGGGGAAACCCTGGTTCCCTCGCTGAACACAGGAATGTCGACCTGCTTGCCCACCACCTCGAGCTGGGTGACCGCGGCCGGCCGATAGGTGTCGGCTGCGACGAGCATGCTGCGCTTGCCCTGCTTGCGAAGAGTCAGCGCAAGCTTGCCCGCAGTGGTCGTCTTGCCCGAGCCCTGAAGCCCGACAAGCATCACCACGTGCGGCGGCGTTCCTGACAGATCGATGCGCGCCGGCTCTCCCAGCGTCTTCAGAAGCTCCTCGTGAACGATCTTCACGACCTGCTGCGCCGGGGTCAGGCTCTTCGTCACCTCCGTGCCGACCGCGCGCTCGCGCACGCGACCCACGAGTTGCTTGACGACTTTAAAGTTGACGTCGGCCTCGAGCAAGGCAAGCCGAACCTCCCGCAGCGCAGCGTCGACGTCTTCCTCGGTCAATCGGCCACGGGATGCGAGGCGGTCAAAGACCGCGTTCAGTTTGGTTTGCAGGCTTTCGAACATCTGGCTTGTCCACAGATACGCGCTTGGGCCGGCCCATGGGCCGGCCCAACGGCATCGCTAGCATCGGCAATGATTCTATGAGACATTGCGTTTTTCGTCAAGTAGGTGCTATAATCTCCTCGGACCCCCCCGCTATGCGGCAGCGACCGCTCAGGAGACGATCGCATGATATCGAAGGAGCCCTTGCCTGACGGCGAGAACGTTCGGGTTACGTTCGAACTCCCATCCAGTCTGTGGGCAGAGCGGGTCAACCTTGTCGGCGATTTCAACGGTTGGGACACCGTTCGCCATGAGATGGTTCAATCCCGCTCGAACGGCAACTGGCGCATCAGTCTCGTCCTGCCGAAAGGTCAGGAGTACCAGTTCCGCTACCTCATCAACGGCAGAGATTGGCACAACGATTGGCACGCCGATAAGTACGTGCCCAATCGGTACGGGTCAGACAACTCCGTGTTGAGCACCTGAGTTGCCGGCCTCTGCTGCCCATCTCAGGGCACGATCGTTATCGGAACTGGCACAAACACGAGCACGTACAGCACCAGCATGCCGAGCGCGAACAGGCGTTGCCCCGCAGTCAGCTCCGTTATGTCATCCATCAGGGTATCCTGCACCCGGCCGAACAGCAGCAGGAGCCCCAGCCACAGCAACCACCCTTGCCATCTGAACGTCAGCAGCGCCAACCCACCGATAGCGACCCACGCCAGAATCCTCGCCCGGCGCGCGCCCAACAGAGCGAACGCGATGTGACCGCCGTCCAACTGCCCCACCGGAATTAGGTTCAGCCCCGTGACGAGCAGCCCTGCCCAACCCGCAAACGCGACCGGGTGAATGATGACATCCATGCCCCCGGAGGGCAGCAGTTGGCCGAATACGGCGTACTTCAGCGCAGCATACAGGATGGAGTTGCCCTCGATCCAGTAGCCGCCTGCCGGCAACGGCTCGATGCGACTCAGGTGGAGCCCGACCAGCAGGACGGGAATCGCGACGAGCAGACCTGCGACCGGCCCGGCTGCGCCGATTGCGAGCAGGTGGCGCTTGTTGCGGATCGGAGACCCTGCGGTGATGACGGCGCCCATGGTGCCGAACGGACCGACAGGAAAGGGCATCGGAATGAAGTAGGGAAGGCTTGTCGGGCTGCCATGGTGCCGGGCCACGAGATAGTGGCCGAATTCGTGCGCAGTCAGGATGCCCAGTAGCGCAGCCGCGAACGGCACGCCGTCCAGCAGGTTCAGGTTGATCTCGGTGATGCCTTCGACCATTTGCGCGCCGGTGAAAAGGCACGACAGCACCGTCAGGACGAAGAGAATAGCCGGAAGCAGCACGCGGGTCGGGTGGTCGCCGAACGTGACGGGCATAGCCAGCAGTTCGACCCCCTCGCTGTCCTCACGGCGGCGCAGCCAGGGGGTCCAGCCGAATGGTCGCAGGCGGTCGTTGAGGTGCTGCCATGCCTCGTCAGCCGGCAGGAGCAGGCGCCCCCGAACTCTCACCGAGTTGCCGGGGTCGACCCCCTCGGTGACGTCCTCGATGGCCAGAACATCGGAGGCCGCGTGGCTGACATCGTCCGCCGAGTGAGAGGTCGCACCCCGGTCGTCTACTTCTCGCATACCCGCTCTTCGCCGGCCAGCGCGGCTTTGACTGCCGATCCGTCGACGGTCTCACACCGAATCAGGTCGTCGGTGAGCATTTCCAGCGCCTTACGATTCTCGCCAAGCAGGCCCTGTGCGCGCTCGGCCTGTTCGGTGACGATGCGCTTGACCTCTGCGTCGATAACCTCACGAGTCTCCGGACTCAGGGCGCTGTTATCTTCAACTGCACCGCCGAGATACTGCATCTGTTGGCCGGCATAGCGCACCCAGCCGAGCTTGTCGCTCATCCCCCACTCGGTCACCATGCGGCGGGCCAGCTCCGTGGCGCGCTGGATATCGTCGCTTGCGCCGGTGCTGATCTGATCGTAGACGATCGTTTCGGCGGCCCGTCCGCCCATCATCACCGCGATGCGATCGAGTAGTTCCTCTTTTCGAACCAGGTATCGATCCTCGACCGGCATCTGGAGCGTGTAACCCAGTGCGCCACGGCTGCGCGGTACGATGCTGATCTTGCTGACCGGGTCTGCATTGGGCACCAACGCGGCAACGAGGGCATGCCCGGACTCATGGTACGCGACGGTGCGCTTGACTTCCTCATTCATCATGCGCGTGCGCTGTTCGAGGCCGGCAATCACTCGCTCGATGGCTTCTTCGAAGTCGAGTATCGTCACGTGCTCTGCGTTACGGCGTGCGGCCAACAGGGCGCTCTCGTTCATGATGTTGGCCAGATCTGCGCCGCTGAAACCAGGCGTCATCCGGGCCGCGCGCTCGATATCGAAGTCCGGCGCCAGCTTGATGTTCTTGCTGTGGATCCGCAGGATCTGCTGCCGGCCAATCAGGTCCGGATTGCCAACGGTCACCTGGCGATCGAAGCGCCCCGCGCGCAACAACGCGGGATCCAACACCTCGGGCCGGTTGGTGGCGGCCATGATGATGACCGGGTTGGCCGCGTTCGTCGTAAAGCCGTCGATCTCGGAGAGCAACTGGTTCAGTGTCTGCTCGCGCTCGTCGTTTCCACCCATGCGGATCACGCCGCCCCGGCTCTGGCCGATCGCGTCGATCTCATCGATGAAGATGATGGCGGGAGCGGCCTTGCGCGCCTGTTCGAACAGGTCCCTGACGCGCGCTGCCCCGACGCCGACGAACATCTCGACGAACTCCGATCCGCTCGTCTCGAAGAACGAAACTCCTGCCTCCCCGGCCGTTGCCTTGGCCAGCAACGTCTTGCCTGTTCCGGGAGGCCCGACCAGCAGGACGCCCTTCGGGATGCGGCCGCCAAGCCTGGCAAACTGCTCGGGCTGCTTGAGAAACTGAATGATCTCCTGCAGCTCGCCGATGGCTTCGTCTGCACCGCCGACATCCTTGTAGGTCACGCCTACATCCTCCGCCTTGACCTCCTGCGCCTTGCTCTTGCCCACGCCGAAGATGCCGCCCAGGCCTCCGCCGCCGAGCGCACCGCCCGACGATGCTCGGGCGCGGAACAGCATGTACCAGAATCCGGCCAACAGCAGCAGCGGCAGGATCCACGACAACAGGAATGCCCCAACCGGGCTGGCAGGTCGTGCGAACTGATACTGAACGCCGGCAGCCTGGAGATCCTGAACGAGATCAGGATCGTTCTCCGGCTGGAAGAAGGTGTCGAAGCGTTGGGTGGCCGGCGTCGCCTCCTCGGCCCCCGGTGCAGTGGTGGACTCTCCGCCGCTCGCCGGCTCGGCATCGACGATCCTCATGTCGCCCACGATCATGGCAGGGCTGATCTCCACGCGCACGATGTCGCCGGCCGTGAGCTTCTCGCGAAACTCGCTGTAGGGAATCTCGACCGCCTGCGTCGTCAGCGGCATCACGACGAACTGCTGGAATAACCAGAGCACCACCAGGCCGACCAGAATGTAGGTCACGCCGTAGCGCATCTGGCGCGCCATCTGCTCGTTGCGGTCATCGTCCTGTTCCGGCTTCTTTTCCTTCTTATCCATCACCTGGCATCCTTTGCATCATTCTCAACATATCAGCCAATCATCGCACACTCTTGTCGCCGCGTATGTGCTTGCGCGCACCAATCACGAGGCGCGGCGCCGGGGCGCACAACAAAGACAACCGAGACCGTCAGTCTCGGTTGTCATCGGGTTGAGTATTAAGAGCCGATCAGGCCAGCAGTGACTTCGCCAGGCGGACCGCGGACGAGGCATCGGGGCTGTAGCCATCCGCACCGATCTGCTTTGCGAAGCCGTCGGTGACGGGAGCGCCGCCGATCATCACCTTCACCTTATCGCGCAGGCCGGCCTCCTGCAATGCCTTGAGCGTGCCGCTCATCGAGGGCATGGTCGTGGTCAGCAGCGCAGACATGCCGATCAGCTGCGGCTGGTGATCCTGAACGGCCTTCAGGAACTTCTCCGCAGAAACATCGGTCCCCAGATCAACGACCTCGAAGCCTGCACCCTCGAGCATCATCGACACCAGGTTCTTGCCGATGTCGTGCAGATCACCCTTCACCGTGCCCATGATGATCTTGCCGGCCGGTTCAGCGCCGGATTCGGCCAGAAGGGGCTTCAACAGCGAGAGCCCGGACTGCATGGCGCGCGCCGACACCAGCATCTCGGGCACGAAGTACTCGTTCTCTTCGAAGAGACGTCCGACTTCGCCCATGGCTGCGATCAGGCCATCCTTGAGAATGGTGTCGGGCGAAAGGCCTGCAGCAAGCGCGGCCTTGACACCGGCCTGAGCTCCGCCTGCATCTCCGTCCAGGACTGCCTGGTAGATCGACTCCAAGTGACTCACAGTTCCTCCTAATTGAACTTCAGCATGATTTAGCAGCCTGTCGACGGCTCGGCAAGCTACCCCTCAGTTCGCACAGCACTATACGTTAAAGATCCAGGTCCTACAATGACCTTAATCACCTAGACGACGCGGACCTGCACGGAGTGAGCGGACGATCACTGCGCCGGGACGATGTTGCGCAGCCAACGACCCGAACGGACGCGCCAGATGCCCGCGATGAACTTGGTGAACTCATCGCCCAGAAGCACCAGCAGGAGCACGAAGTAGACCGGCCAACGCAGCACGAACGCCCCAAGCAGGGCGAACGGGATGCCGAGCAGCCACATCGGCAAGGTGTCGAGCGCCAAGCCGAAGCGGGTATCGCCGCCGCTGCGGAGAATGCCGATGATGATGACCAGGTTGGCGGACTTCAGCCAGAGTGCGGCCGCCATCACGGCCATGACGCCGCGGGCATAGCCCGCAGCTTCGGGCGAGATGTTGTACGCGCCCATGATAAACCGGGAAACAAGGAAGACCAGGCCACCGACGCCAATCCCGATGGCAAAGGCGAGGGCCAGAAACTTGCGCGCATAGTCACGCGCCAGGTCGTGTTCGCCGCCGCCGATGGCATTCCCCAGGATGATCGCACAGGCGTTGCCCATGCCGAACAGCGGCACCAGCGCCACACCCTCGATGGTGCTCGAGATGTTCACTGCCGCCACCGACTCCGTTCCGATGCGCGCGTAGATGCCCGCGTAGACGTTCGTCCCCAGCGCCCAGATGACCTCGTTCAGGATCACCGGTGTGGTGGTGGCTGCCACAGTCCGGATGAAGGCACGATCGAGCCCTCGGAAGTCGCTCAGATGCAGGACGGGCGGCAACTGCAGGCGGTAGGTCAGTGCCAGTAAGACCACACACTCGAAGACCCGGGCGACGACCGTCGCCACGGCCGCTCCGATGATCCCCATCTGGGGCAAACCGAGGTGGCCGAAGATGAGCGAATAGGCCAGCACCGTCTTCAAGCTCAGCGCGATCACACTGATGGTCACCGGCAGCCGAACGTTGCGCGTCGTGCGGAGGATGATGCCGAACATCGTGGACAGGGCTGTGAACACATACGAGAGAGCGACGATGCGCAGGTAAGGGGCGCCCAGATCGATGACGGTTCGGTCAGTGGTGTACAGGCGCAGCACGCTGTACGGTGCACTGGCGGCAACGATGGCAGACAAAATGCTCCCGAAGAGCGCGATCGCCAGCCCGATGCCGAACGCACGCCGCAGGTTCGCGAGGTCATGCCGGCCCCAGAACTGCGCCGTGAAGATGGCCGTGCCGCTGCCCGTGCCAAACAGGAACAGGTTCATCAGGTACGTCCACTGGTTGGACAGCGCCACCGCTGCGACGGGTGTCTCTCCCAGTTGCCCGATCAGCAGCACATCGACCGCATTCAGCAGGTTGAAGAACAACGACTGGACTGCGATGGGAAGCGCGACCCTCAGCATGACTGAGTAGAACTTGCGGTCGGAGAAGAGTTCGGCAAGCATAAGACACCAGTGTACCATCAGGCTTCCGGAACGCTAAGATGGGTATGGGTCTCCGCGCGGCACCGAAATACCCTCCGCCGGAGTTTTGGTTGTGCGTTCTGTCACCAGTATAATGACGCCGTCGCGACCGGCTCAACGATGCGAAGGGATCGTCCCATGCTTCGGCAAATCAAGTCAGGTGTCCTGCTGCTGGTGTTTCTGGTCCTGCTGAGTGGCTGCAGCCAGTACCGCTTCCACGGCATTCCCTACGAGCCGCGGATCGCCGCACCTGCCATTGTCGGCCAGAACCACGAGGGCTCGGCATTCGATCTGGTGAACCTCAGCGGTAAAGTCGCGCTGCTCTTCTTTGGCTACACCTCATGTCCGGACGTCTGCCCGACGACCCTTGCCGAGCTTCGCGTGCTCCATCAGAACCTTGGAGACCGTGCGGCTGACACGGCGGTGGTCTTCGTCAGCGTCGACCCGGAACGTGACACCGTGGCTCGACTCGGTGAGTACGTGCCCCTCTTCAACCCCAGCTTCTACGGGGTGCACGTGAACGACGAGCAGCTCGAGTCGATCAAGGCGGCGTACGGCGTGGTAGCCGAAAAGGTGTACTACAGGCCCGAGGATACCGCCGCCGGGTATTCGGTCGATCACACAGCACGACTCTATCTGATCGGCCCGGATTCCCGGTTGGTCACGTCCTACCCGTATGGATCGGACATCACGAAGATACAGAAGGACGTCGAGTTCTTACTCAAGTAAGGGGGAAAGCAATGCGCACCTCAGCCCACTGGCGGTTTGTGTCGTTCATGCTCATGGTGATCCTGCTCGCTGGCTGCACGGCACTGCCCGCCGCCGATTCTACGCAGTCTGCGCCAGTGATTTCCGTTTCTGAGCCTTTTGCCCGGCAATCCCCCTCCGAGGGTGGTAACGGAGGGGCCTTCATGACGATCACGAGCCGGGGAGGCGCTGACCGTTTGGTCGGTGCGTCAAGCGGGTGGGCGAAGACGGTCGAGCTTCACGAAACGATCAACGACGGCGGCGTCATGAAGATGCGCCCGGTTCCCGCAGGCTTCGAGGTGCCGGCGTCGGGCGCGCTGGAACTCAAGCCGGGCGGCAAGCACGTCATGCTGATCGGTCTGACGAAGCCTCTCGTGGGTGGGGAGGAGATCGAGATCACGCTCCGGTTCGAGAAGTCGGGTGACGTGACGGTCAAGGTGCCGGTGAGGCAGTAGCCGGACGCCCGGTTCCAGGTCAAGCGCGCGTGCCGGTGAGCACGAGGCGCTCGAACAGCGCGTCGAGGCTGGCCTGCGGATCCGAGCAGAGTCCCGGGTGCACGGCCGACGGTTGCACCACCGTGTTACGCGGCGAAGACAGCCAACGAAACCGCTCGGCCGGCGAGAGGGCGCCGATCTCTCCCGCGGCGCGACCGCCGGCCGCAATGCACCTGACCAGGTCCAGGTGCCGGCAGATTTCGATCACGTCCGCGCGGGGAGCCAGCGCAAGCAGGCGTGCTTCGTTCAATTCGAGCCGCGCGCCCAGAAAACGATGTTGCTTGCAGAAAAGGAGCACACCCACGTTGATGAACTCCTCCCGCTCGATGCATGGGACGACGCGCACGACGCTGTACTCATACGGTGCGAGAGCGGGCATGCTCGGCCTCGTCGACAAAAATCTCGGACGCCGCCAACCGGTCGGTCAGCCAGCGCCTGTATCCGGAACGCAGCTCGGCAGCGGCAGTGCCATCTACCAGCCAGGCTTCCGGGACGCGCGCCACAAGATCAGCGAAGTACTCGCCGGACAGCCTTGACTTCATCGCCCCGTCCATCTCGCGGATCGATCCGGCAAAGGGTAACAGCGCGTGGTCCTTCACCAGGGCAAACGGAGTCAATGCGCGCTCGGGCTGAAGGAGCCACTTTGGGTTGTGGTGAAAGAACAGGGAAGCGCCATGATCGATCAGCCACAGCCGCCTTTCGTGCAGCAGGATGTTGACGTTGCGCAGGGTCCGATCCACGTTGGTGACGAAGGCATCGAACCAGACGACAGCCGCGGCCTCCTCCGGTGCGGGAGGCGGCTTCAGTAGCGGGCTGTACTCCAGCGAGTCGGGCAGGTACCGCATCCCCAGGTTGAGCCCGGCGCTCGCGTTGAGCATCTCGCGGATTTCCTGGTGAGCCTCGCCCACACCGAAGTTCGGCGCGACCTGGACCAGCGCAAGCTCGGGAACGCGCAACCCCAACGCGCGGCCGATCTCACCCGCCAGGAGCTCCGCAACCAAGGCCCGGCGCCCTTGTGCGGCTCCGTGAAACTTCAGTACGTACAACTCGCCGTCGTCCGCCTCGACCAGTGCTGGCACCGAGCCGCCCTGGCGGAACGGCTGTATGTAACGAACCGCTGTCAGAATCGATGGCTTCAAGGGATATCCTCCGGACGCCATTCTATCACAGCGGAGCGCTACTCCACGATTATCTGCGTCACGGTCCCACGTCCCAGGTCGGTCACATAGAGCTCGCCAGCTTCGTCCTCGCCGAAAGAGCTGATCGCACTGCCTGACTCGAGAAGCAGAACGGGGTCTGCCGGTTCGCGGGCATCGAGGCCCCAGATGCGACCGCTGCAGAAGTCCGCGTACAGGTACGCGCCGGCGAGCGCCGGGAAGCGTTGCCCGCGATAGACGTAACCGCCGGTGACCGAGCACCCGTCCGCCCCGTGGCTGTACGTGGCGACAGGCGGAACGAATGGGCTCCGATCGCAGCCGGCGCCCTGGAAGCAGTCGTCGCCCTCGGCGACGGGCCAGCCGAAGTTGAGCCCGCCGGGCGAACCTGAGCGCACCACGTTGATTTCCTCGACTCGATTCTGGCCGACATCGGCGATCCACAGGTCGCCGGTGACCCGGTCGAAGCTGTAGCGCCTGGCCTCGCTCGGCAACAAACCCTGCAGCTCTGGATTGGCCCGCTGCAGCGCCCCGCTGTCGGCGATGACGCGGCCATCTGCGGCGCTGACCGCAAAGGGCCTGTCACCGATCAGCAACCAGACCGCCTGGCCCTCCTGGCCGAGCAGACGGGCGCCTTCGGCCGAACCGATCACGCGCGACGGCGCCGCGCCTTGCGCATCGGGGTCCCCGAAGGTCAACAGTCGCTTCTTCCACA
>CAZMIS010000105.1:0-10970 GCA_964566325.1 uncultured Anaerolineales bacterium | reverse complement strand
AGAAGATGGGCGCGCGCTACGGCATTGCCTGCATGAATGGCACGATCGCACTGCACCTGGCGCTGGCCACCCTTGGCCTGGAGCCCGGCGATGAGGTGATCATCCCGACCTTCACGATGATCGCGACCGCAAATGCGGTCACCTACCTGAACGCGGTGCCGGTGCTCGTCGACAGCGAGATGGCGACCTGGAACATGGATCCTGGGCAGATCGAAGCCAAGATCACCCCGCGCACGCGAGCCATCTCCGTGGTCCATACCTACGGCCACCCGGTGGACATGGACGCGGTGAACGACATCGCGGCGCGACACGGCCTGTTCGTCCTCGAGGACGCGGCCGAGGCGCACGGTGCGCTCTACAAGGGGCGACCCGCGGGGAGCCTGGGCGATGCGGCTTGTTTCAGCTTCTACGGCAACAAGATCATCACGACGGGCGAGGGCGGCATGATCACCACCAACCGGCAGGACGTGGCACGGCTCGCCTGGAACCTGCGGGATCATGCGTTCAGCACCGATCGCCACTTCTGGCATAAGTTCGTGGGCTTCAACTACCGCATGACGAACCTGCAGGCCGCCATCGGCCTGGCGCAGACGGAGCAGCTCGAGACTTTCGTGGCTGCCCGGCGCGCGCACGCCGAGATGTACACGCGGCTGCTCAAGGAGATCCCGGGGATCGTGACGCCCCCGGAGGCCCCGTGGGCGCGCAACGTCTACTGGATGTACGGAATCTTGCTGGACAAGGCGTTCGGTCTCTCGCGCGATGAACTGCGCACCCGGCTGGCGCGGCGCGGCATCGAGACGCGTACGTTCTTCATCCCCATGCATTGCCAGCCGATCTACTTCGATCAGTACCGGGGACAGCGTTATCCTGTGGCGGAAGACCTGTGCCGCCGAGGGCTCTATCTGCCCTCAGCCTCGAGCCTGACCGAGGATGACATCGAGGTAGTGGTCGAGGCGATCAAAGAGAGCCTGACGCAGCCGTAGTAAGACGGTGACGCTCGCCCGCACCGTGCCTGCAACGGGGCAGGTGGCGGATAACGCCGGCGGGTGACGCTGCACCCTCAGATGGACATCCCCACGCTGCGGTACGCCAGCAAGTGGCCCTGGGCGATGGCCTCCCACTCGAAGCGGCGGGACAGCAGGCCGGCCCGGGCGGCCAGGACCGACCGCAGGTCGGCATCGGTCATCAGCCGGATGACGGCATCAGCCAGTGCCTGGGGCTGATCCGCCCGGCCGGCCGGCACCAGGAGCGCGTTTTCGCCATCCAGGAGCATCGGGAAGTGCTCCAGGGCCTCCGATGACACGCCGTCCAGCGCCGTGCTGACGATCGGCAGGCCGTGCGCCAGGGCGGCCATCAGGCTGCCGTGGCGCAACGAAGCCCCTTCACGATAGGGCAGCACCGCGCAATCCGCCGCGAGCAGGTTGGCCGACACCTCGTCGGAGGCCGTAAAGCCCGTCCACTGCACGCGGTCGTTCACTCCCAGCTCTTCGATCAGCCCCTCCACCCTGGCCAGGTATGCGACGTTGGTCGGATCGCTGGAGCCGGTCTTGCCGCCCACCATCAGCAGCCGCGCGGGCGCGCCCCGGCGCACGAGCTCTGCGAGGCACTGCACCAGAGATTCGCCGCCCTTGCTTGCGTTCAGGAATCCGAAGTAGGCCAGGAGCCACTCGTTCGGGTGCGCGCCCCACCGGGTGCGCTGGATCTGGCGGGAGTATCCCCGGGGCGGCTCGCAGCGGATGTTGCTGCCGATCGGAATCGGCCTGAGCTTGTCGCCGAGCCCGGCGTCGCGCAGGCGGAGCCAGTCGGGCGGGTTCGTGACGATGCAGGCATCGCTGCTGCGCCCCAACGCCAGCACCGACTGCCAGCGCAGTGGCCCCGCCTTGGGGAAGAGATAGGGAAACTTGAGATCGTGGAACGTGGTCAGGATGAGCGGGCGTTCGCGCCTGAGCTTCAGCCGCATCGGCAGCAGGTTCACCGCCGGGTGCAGGCCGTAGGCGGCGGACTGGTACTGGATATGTACTACCTGCGGCCGGAGCTCGGTCACCGCCTGGTTGACGTGACGCCAAAGCTCCCAGCCGCGGCGGTCGAGTTGGGGATAGACGGTGGGCTCATAGGCTGCGGCAGGGGCACGCAGGTGATCGCCGCCTGCGTCGACGTGGGTCAGCACGTGGACGTCCGCGCCGAGCTCGCCGAGCGCCTGTCCGAGGCGGCGCGTGTAGTCGCCCACGCCGCCCTGCATGGCCGGGTATTCCCCCGTGACGAAGAGAACGCGCATGTCCTGGGTCCTAGGCGGTTCGCAGGCCGGAGCGGATCAACTGCCCGTAGGCCCGCAGACGTTGGCGGCGCAGCGCTCGCCGGGATCCGACGAGCCACTTGGCAAGCTCCATGAGCCATTCTACGGCATACATTGCCAGCAGGGCAAGCCGCAGCACACCGGCCTGCAGACGGCCGTGGTGCTTGCGGAAATAGCGCACCTTGCTCGTGTTGAAGCGGAGATGCCGCGCCGCGACGACCTGTTCCGATGACTTGCCCTCGTAATGCGTGATGGTCGCCGCGGGGAGATAGACGATGCGCCAACCGGCCTTCTTGACGCGGCGGCACCAATCCAGCTCCTCAGAGTACATGAAGTAGGCCTCGTCGAAGCCGCCGACCCGATGGAGAACCTCGCGACGCGTCAGCAGGGCCGCGCCCACGAGCCAGTCGACCTCCTGCACATGGTGAGGCTGCCGATCCGCCATGTGGTAGTGCAGGGCCCAGCGGTTGCGGGCCGGATTCAGGTGCCACGCAAGCGGCGTGCTCTCAAAGAGGGCGGTGGCGAGGGTCGGGAAACGGCGCCGCGAGGACTGGAGGGATCCGTCGCCGTAGCGCAGCTGCGGCCCGACCACGCCGACGTTCGGATGCTCCTGCAGGTAGGCGACCATGGTGTCGAGGGCGCCGTCCTGGACGATCGTGTCGGGATTGAGGAACAGGATGAAGCGGCCCTGAGACTGCTCGATTCCCTGGTTGTTGCCGCGCGTGTAGCCGAGATTGTCCTCGTTGGCGATGAGGCGGACGTGGGGGAAGCCGGCCAGCACCATGGCGGCGCTGCCGTCGCTCGAAGCGTTGTCCACGACGATCGTCTCGGCCTCGCGTGGAAGGGATGCCAGGCACGCGGCCAGGAGATCCCGCACGTTCCAGTTCACGATGACGATCGACAATTGGGACAGGTCGGCCATGTCAGAGCCTGGGTTTGGTGCAACGCCCGGCGCGCCCAGCGCCAGGTGATAGGGATGGCCGCTCAGACGTGACGCGCCACGACGAAATCCGCCAGCTCCTCCAGCGCGGTGCGATACGGGCCGGGCGGGAAGCCGCGCAGGCGCATCTTGGCTGCGGTCGCAAACGCGGCCGCTTCGTCGGCCGCCTGCTTCATCGCGGACGACTGCCGCACCTGGGCCACGATCTCGCCGACGACGTCGCGCCCGCTGTCGTCGCGCACGTCCAGCGCGCGCAGCACGCTCTCGGGATCGGCGTGATTCTGAAGGAAGTAGTAGAACGGCAGCGTCACGATGCCCTGGCGCAGGTCGCCCCCCACGGGCTTGCCGAGGGTGGCCTCCTCGCCGCTGTAGTCGAGGATGTCGTCCACGATCTGGAAGGCCATCCCGACGTCCTTGCCGTACTCGTAGAGTTCCTGCACCTGTTCGTCCGTTGCGCCCGCCAGGAGTGCGCCGGACTTCATCGCCGATGCAAAGAGCGAGGCCGTCTTAGCGAAGATGCGCGGATAGTAGGCATCCCGCGACTGTTGCCATTGCCGGCTCGAGAAGAGCTGGCGCAGCTCGCCCTCGACGATGATCCTCAGGGTGTCGGCGAAGAGCTGGATGACAGGCACGTTCTCGGTCTCTGCTGCAAAGCCCGCGGCCTGTGCGAACAGGTAATCCCCTGCCAGCACGGTGGCGCCCTTGTTCCACTGCGCGTTCAGCGTGGTCACGCCGCGCCTGACCAGTGCGTTGTCGATCAGGTCGTCGTGGACGAGGGTTGCGGTGTGCAGCATCTCGATTGCGGCCGCCAGGGCAACGGATTTTTCTGAGGTGGTAGGGTGAAACAGGCGGTAGGTGGCGAGCGCGAGCGCGGGGCGCAGGCGCTTTCCGCCGCCCGCTAACAACTGCATGAAAGCTTCGGCCAACGGCGCGTAGGAGTCGGGCGCGATGCTGCGCATCTTCGCCTCGACCCGCTCGAGATCGGTCTGCACAAGACTCAGTATGGCGATTTCTTTGATCATGCTCAATCCAATGCAAAACAGCGCCGGGCCGTGTCGGTGCTCTGCGCCGAAATCAGTTCCACGCTCGTCGCCCTCAGTTCAGCCAGCTTCCGCGCCACCAGCGGCAGGAGGGCGGGCTCATTGCGCTTCCCGCGATGCGGGTGGGGCGCAAGGTAGGGCGCATCCGTCTCCAGCACAACGCCGTCCATGTTCAGTTGTGGCGCCAGCTCATGAAGCCTGCGTGCGTTCTGGAAGGTGACCGGGCCACCGATGCCCAGGACCAGCCCAAGTTCGCACGCGCGAATCGACTGCTCCAGCGTTCCGCTGAATGCATGCCAGACCCCAAGGATAGCATGGGCGCCGCGTTTCATCCGTATCTCAGGCACCCATTGTTCTATCGCGCACAGGAGATCCTCGATGCAGGCCGGATCACCGCTGCGCGCATTCCGTGTGTGCAGGATGACGGGCAGCCCGAGCTCCAGCGCCAGCGCCAACTGTGCCTGCAGCGCGGCCTGCTGCTGCTCGTGATCCACCCTCTCCCAGTAGTAATCGAGCCCGATCTCGCCGATCGCGACGACCTTGGGATGGTGCGCCAGGTCACGCAGCTCAGCCACCGTCTCCGGACCGAAACCGGCACAATCGTTCGGATGGACCCCTACCGCCGCGTAGACCTGCCCATACCTGCCGGCCAGCGCCAGCACCCGGCGACAGGAGTCCAGGTCGATCGCGGGATTGACGAGCGCCCGAACCCCCGCGGCCGCGGCCCGCTCGAGCACTTGCTCCCGATCCTCGTCGAAATGCCGCAGGTCCAGGTGGCAGTGCGTGTCGACGATCTCAGCCAATCCCCGCGACCTTCAGGCCGTCGTGCAGGATCTCCTGCACCTTGTCCTCGTGCATGGTCTCGCAGTAGACACGGATCAGCGGCTCGGTGCCGGAGAAGCGGATCAGCATCCACCCGCCATCCTCCAGCCAGTACTTGTAGCCGTCGGTGGTGTCCTTGCCCGTCACCCGCAGCCCTGCGATCTGCCCGGGCATGGGTCCGTCCAGCTGGGCCTGCGCCGCGGCCTTCATCTCGTTGTCGCGCAAGCGCGTGTCGATACGGCCATAATAATGCGGTCCGCCCACGAGTTCAAACAGGCGCGCCAGCAACTGGGTCGGCTTGAGCCCTGTGCGGCACATCATGTCGAGCAGGTACAGGTTCCCCAGAATGCCGTCACGCTCGGGCACATGGCCGCGAAACGCGTAGCCGCCACTCTCTTCCCCGCCGATGAGCCCATCGTACTGCATCATGGCCGGCGCAACGTACTTGAAGCCTACGCCCGTATCGATGACCGGTACGTCGAACCGCTTGCCGAGCTTGTTGAGCATGGAGGTCGTGCTCAGGGTCTTGATGATCGCGCCGCGTTCGCCCCGGATGTCCAGGAGGTACATGGCCAGCAGGCCATACACCCGCAGCTGGTCGACGAAACGACCGTTCTCATCGCCCAGGCCACAGCGGTCGGCATCGCCGTCCAGGATGCACACGACGTCCGCGCCGATCTCCCGCGCGCGGGCCAGCCCGGCGTCCACGTTGGGCGGGATCGGCTCAGGCCGTGCCATCTCCGGGAAGATGGGGTTGCGATCCGCGTGATACTCGACGACCTGCGTCCTGCCGCCCCCGATGAAGCGCGTGAGGTAGCCCGATCCGTTGCCCCACATGTTGTCCACCAGGACCGTGAAGCCTGCGTCCCTGATGCGCTCCACGTCGACCAGCGACCGGATGCGCGCATCGTAGGCCGGCACCGGGTCGTAGCGCCTGATCAGCCCGGCCTGCTCGGCCTCGTCGAAGCGCATGCGCTTCACGCCTGCGATGGATCCGGGGATGTGCGCCTCGATGGCGAGCAGTCCGTCCGGATCGATCGCGCCGCCGTTGGGATCGCGGACCTTGAACCCGTTGTCGCCCGGGGGATTGTGGCTGGCGGTGATGTTGATCGCGCCCAGGGCATGGGCATCGGTGACACCGAAAGAGAGCACGGGCGTGGGGACGCCTCCACCGCAGAAATGCACGGGGATGCCGTTCGCCGCAAGCACTTCGGCCGCTGCGGCTGCGAACTGCTCCGATAGGAACCGCTTGTCGCCGCCGATGACGACGCCCCGCTCGAGCTCGTCTGCGTACGTCTCCTTCATGTAGTCGGCGAACCCCTGGCTACATCGCCGCACGTTGGCGAACGTGTAGTCCTCCGCGATGCCCCCCCGCCATCCATCCGTCCCGAATACGATGTCGCCCATTGATCCCCCCTTACACCCGCGGCGTATGGTCGCCCATCGCCTGCAGCGTCTCCATGTCCGCATCGACCATGATGCGCACCAGGTCTCCGAAGGTCACGCTGGGCTCCCAGCCCAACACGCGTCCCGCCTTGGAGGGGTCGCCCACGAGCAGGTCCACCTCGGCCGGGCGGTAGAACTTCGGATCCACCACCACGTACTTCTCCCAATCCAGGCCGAGATGATCGAACGCAACCTGGCAGAACTCACGCACTGAGTGCGTCTCTCCGGTCGCGACGACGTAGTCATCCGGATGGTCCTGCTGCAGCATGAGCCACATGGCGTGCACGTAGTCGGGCGCGTAGCCCCAGTCACGCCGCGCATCCAGGTTGCCCAGCCGCACCTCGTTGGCCAGGCCCAGCTTGATGCGTGCCGCCTGGTGGGTGATCTTGTGCGTCACGAATTCCAGGCCCCGGCGCGGCGATTCGTGATTGAAGAGGATGCCGGAGCAGGCGAAGAGGTTGTAGCTCTCGCGGTAGTTGATCGTGATCCAGTGGCCGTACAGCTTGGCGACGCCGTAGGGGCTGCGCGGGTAGAACGGCGTGCTCTCCCGCTGCGGCACCTCCTGCACCTTGCCGAACATCTCCGAGCTGGAAGCCTGGTAGAAGCGGATGTGCCGGTCGACGATGCGGATCGCATCCAGCATGCGGGTCACGCCGAGGCCGGTGAACTCGCCGGTGAGCACAGGCTGCTGGAAACTGGTGGGCACGAAGCTCTGCGCGGCCAGGTTGAACACCTCGTCCGGACGATGCTCCTGCAGGATGTTGATCAGGCTGACCTGGTCCAGCAGGTCGCCCTGCACGATGGTCATCTGGTCCTGGATGTGGCGCACCCGGTCGAAGTTGATGGTGCTGGTTCGGCGCACCATTCCGATGACCTCGTAGCCCTGCGCCAACAGGAAATCGGCCAGGTAGGATCCGTCCTGGCCCGTGATGCCGGTGACTAATGCTTTGGGCATGTTTCCTCTATCTTCTTGCCATGTATTGTCATCTGGTGGCAGAGACGTAGCATGCTACGTCTCTACAAGTTAGTCTTGATCTGAGCGCGCCAGTCGTCCAGCACATCGGCGAGCGTCTGTTCGAACGGGATGTGCGGGCGCCAGCCCGTCTGCCGGCGAAACTTCGAGCAGTCGGAGACAATCTTCGGCGTGTCGGCCGGCCGGATGCGTGCCGGATCCCGCCGCACCTCGATGGGGACCGACGCGAGCGACAGCAGGACGTCCAACAGCTCACGGACCGTGTGGACCTCGCCAGCGCCCAGGTTGTACACCTCGCCCGGCTCCCCGTGCGCCAGGGCCAGGGCGTATCCCCGCACGATGTCACGCACGTCGGAGAAGTCCCGGGCCACATCGAGCTGTCCCACGGTCATGACGGGCGGCTGCAGTCCCGCCTCGATCTCCGCGATCTGGCTTGCGAAGTCCGGTGCGACGAATCCGCGGCGCTGCCTCGGGCCGATATGGTTGAAGGGCCGGACACGCACCGTCCGCAGCCTGTGGCTGAGATGGTACTGCAGGCCCAGGTAATCCTGGGCGATCTTGCTCACGCCGTAGGGCGTGGTGGGGCGCAGCGGCGTGTCCTCGTCCACCGGCAGGTCCGTCGCGTCCACGTGTCCGTATTCCTCGCTCGAACCGACAACCAGGACGGCGGCGTTCGGCGCGACCTGCGCGACGGCTTGCAGCACGTTTATCTGCAGGCGGATGTTGGTCTCGAGCGTGAACCATGGATCGTGGCGGCTGAGCGAAGGGATGGGCTGTGCGGCCAGGTGGAAGATCGCATCGGGACGGCAGTCCTCGATGATATCACGCACCGTTGCCAATTCCGACAGCTCCGCCTCGTAAAGCTCCAGTTCGTTCCGCAGGTGCGCGATGTTCGCGGCATCGCCGTACACGGTGCCGGAGACCGTCCATCCACCCGAGTTCAGCAGGTGTTCGGTCAGGTGGCTGCCTACGAAGCCGGAGATACCCGTTATTAGCGCGCGCAAGCAGCCTCCTCCCACAGGAAGACAGTAGACTCACTGCAACGAATTATACCGCACTAGAGGAGGATGCCAAAGCATGGGGTTCCCGCGCACAACACACGAGCGCCACGCATTTGTCCAGGATGCGTGGCGCCCGGCGAAAAGGAGGAACCCACCCCAAGGTGTCGGGTAGTAGAACTTGCGTGGCGGCGACTATCCCAGGTCGGCCACCGACGGCAGGCCGGTGAAGTGCCGGCGCGCCGGGTCTTGCGGCCCGTCCGCTGCCTGCAGCACGAGCAGCAGGTGCGCGGCCTCAGGTCCGTGGTTGTGCCACCGGTGAGGCAACCTCGCCTCGAAGAGCAGCTGATCGCCCGGCTCCATCGGGTAGGTGACGCCGCCGATCTCGTACTCGACGCGACCGGACAGGCAGAACACCAGCTCATGACCCGTGTGGACGACTGCATCCGAGCCCGAGTCGGTCTGCGGTTCGGCCACGATGACGAACGGCTCCATCTGCTGGCCGTCGAGGCGCAGGCCGGTTGCCTCGATCGTCACCCCTTTGTTAGTGACCGCCGGACGCCGCCCGCGCCTGGTATGGATGACCTGGGCGCCGGCCGGGCTGTCGAAGAAGTAAGCCATGCGAACCCGGAGCGCGGCTGCCAGACGCTGCAGGGTGGCAACACTGGGCGAGATCTCGTCGCGCTCGATCAGGCTGATCGCATTGGGCGAGAGGCCCGCTTGCTCGGCAAGCCCGCGCTGAGACAGCTCGCGTTCCTTTCGCAACGCGCGCACCCTGGCGCCCAAGGACGACTCTACATCTGCGCTCACAGACCCTCACGTTTGGCAGAGGCCGCCAGCCCATGCGGGATACGCCGGGCAGAGCGGAAGCTATTTGACAATGTCACTGTAAAGTAGTAACATTATATCAAGAATGTCTAAAATGTCAAGTATTCTGTGTCGCCTGTTGGTCCGTGTTTTCGACGACAGGCCTTCAGTCCCGCAGTGATCGGGAATGCCTCGGTCAGAAGATCACCCATTGAGGAGACAGCTCATGCGCATCGCAGTATCTGCAGAAACAAATGCCGGCCTCGAAGCGCCGGTTGCCGGCCACTTCGGCCGCTGCCCGTTCTTCACGCTCATCGACCTGGAGGGTGATTGCATCCAGTCCGTACAGTCGATCGCGAATCCCTTCTTCCCCGCTCACGAGCCGGGCCAGGTGCCGCAGTTCGTCCACAGCCAGGGCGCCAGCGTGATGTTGACCGGTGGCATGGGCGCGCGTGCCGCAGCGTTCTTCGAGCAATACGGCATCCAGGCAGTGACGGGTGCGTCAGGCACAGTCGGAGATGCGTTGGCACTGCTCCAGAGCGGCGGCCTCAGCGGCTGGGCGCCCTGCAGCGAGAGCGTCGCGCACGGCCATTGACCCGGCAGCCGGGGAAATCCACTACAGTGAGGATCAGTCTACCATGAAGATCGTCGTCACCGCTACTGCACCCGCGTGGGATGCACCGGTCGATCCACGCTTCGGACGAGGGGCATACTTCGTCGTCGTTGACAGCGCCACGCTCGAGTGGCAGGCCCACGAGAATCCGGCCGTGGCTGCATCGGGCGGTGCGGGCTCACAGGCCGCGCAGTTCGTCGCGCAACAGGGCGTCGAGGCCGCGGTGAGCGGCGACTTCGGGCCCAACGCATACATTACCCTTGCGGCCGCAGAGATCAACATGTTCCTTCTCGGCCCGAGCAAGACCGTTTCGGAGGCCGTCTCGAACCTGGCCGAGGGCAGGCTGGAGCAGGTGAAGGCCCCCACCGGTCCCGGCCATCATGGCGGCCGGTCGTAGGGAAGGCATGGTCCGCCCCCTGAAAATCGCGGTTGCCAGCGGCAAAGGCGGCACTGGCAAGACCACCGTGGCCACAAGCCTGGCGCTCAGCCTGGTCAATATTGTCGCGCAGCCTCCGCTCTTCCTGGATTGTGACGTAGAAGCGCCGAACGCACACATCTTCCTGCGTCCGGCGCTGACACAGCGACGGGACGTGGCCATCATGATTCCGCGCATCGACGAAGCGCGCTGTACGGCTTGCGGACGCTGCGCCCAGGTGTGCGAATATCACGCGATCGCCGTGGTCGGCAAGAAGACGTTGGTGTTTCCGCAGCTGTGCCACGGCTGTGGAAGCTGCACCCTGGTATGCCCCGAGGGCGCCATCACCGAGATCCCACAGGTTATCGGGGCATTGGAAGCGGGCGAGACGCCGGAGGGCATCCGGTTTGCCCGGGGTGTCCTGAACATCGGTGAGCCGATGGCCACGCCCGTCATCCGGCAGCTCAAGCGGTGGGCGTTGTCCGGGGAAGGTGCGCCGTCGGGGGTCGCCATCCTGGATGTACCGCCGGGCACGTCGTGTCCGGTCGTTGAGTCCGTGCGCGGGAGCGACTTCCTGCTGCTGGTCACCGAGCCCACCCCCTTCGGGTTGCACGACCTGCGGC
>CAZMIS010000104.1:0-10981 GCA_964566325.1 uncultured Anaerolineales bacterium | reverse complement strand
GTTGCTGATCGAGCAGCAGGGCAAGCCGGGCGGCTCCTGCACCTCGTTCCGGCGCAATGGCGTCACCTTCGACGTGGGCACGGCCATGCTCTATGGCTTCGGCGAGCGCGGCTTTAAGCCATTCCGCTTCCTGTTCAACGAACTGGAGGAGCCGATCGAGGTGGTGGCGCACGCCACCCTGGCGCGCATGGCCTTCGAGGGCCACCCGATCACCTTCTGGCCGGACGTCGAGCGCTTCCTGCAGGAGCTCGATCGCCTCTTCCCGGAGGACCATGACGGCCTGCGCGCCTTCTACCGCGACCTGTACGTGATGTACGAGAACATCGTCCTCAAGAACGAGGTGATCGTCCCGCCGTCCGAGTTCTCTCCGCGCCAAGGCCTGCGCCGGCTGATCACCGGCCCCGTGGCGATGCTCAAGATGCAGAAGCTGCTGGACACCAGCGTGCGCTCCCTGCTGGACCGCTACTTCGAGAATCCGGGAATTATCAACTTCTTCGACAAGCTGTGCTCGGCCTACTGCTACACGACCTCAGACGAGACCCCTGCGGTGCTGGCCGCCACCATGTTCCTGGATAACCACATCGGTGGAGTGTATTACCCGGCCGGCGGCGCGCAGATGCTGCCGAACAAGCTTGAGAAGGCATTCGAGCGGCTCGGCGGGCAGGTGCTTTATCAGACACTGGTGGACGAAATCCTGATCCGTGACGGCCAGGCCTACGGTGTGCGGCTGGCCAACGGGAGCGAGATCCGCGCTGAGCGGGTGGTGGCCAACGTCACGGTGTGGAACCTGTACGGCAAACTGGTGCGCCCCGAGCACATCCGGCCGGAGCGGCTGGCCTGGGCGCAGAACCTGGTCCCCACCTTCCCCAGCATGACGCTCTACATGGTGGTCGATCGGCAGGCGCTGCCGGCCGATGTGCTGCCATGGGAGATCTTCATCGAGAACCGCGCGGTGATTGACAGCTCCGACTTGACCCTTTACATCAACGCGCTGGTGGACGAGACGCTGTGCCCGCCGGATAAGGGCCCTGCCGGAAGCAGGGTCGTGATTACCGCCATCGCACCGAACCTGGAATCCTGGCCCGCGCCGGGGTCGGCGGAAGACCATTCGCCCGCCTACTTCGCCCAGAAGAAGGCGCAGGCGCAAAAGATGCTGGACCAAATCGAGCAGCACTTCCCCGGCTTCGGCAGCCACATCGAGACGCTGATCGTGGGCACGCCCACCACCATCGAGCGCTACCTGCTGAAGAACGGCGGCGCGGTGGGCGGCCCCAAGAACATGCTGGGCCAGCACATGCTCAAGCGCCTCCACGCGCGCAGCGAGTGGAAGAACCTGTACGTGTGCGGCGACTCGACCGTGATGGCGACCGGCGCACCTGCCGCCGCGGTCTCCGGCATCGGCGCCGCGAACATGGTGCTGCGCGATCTGCGCAAGCCCGAATATGACGCACGCCGCTTCCCGCGCCAGTTCGTCGGGTTCGTCGAGGCTCCTTACCGCCGCGCTGCCGTCGGCGACGATGACCCGGTCACACCGGAAAACGCGGCGCTGATTGCGGCGCAGTGCCAGGGGTGCGAGGAGCCGGCCTGCGTGCGTGATTGCCCGGCGCACATCGATATCCCCGGGGTGCTGCGGCGCATGGAAGCCGGGAATTTCGCTGGCGCGGCACGTGAGCTGCATAGGCGCGGCCCGTTCGGCGAGCTGTGCGGGGCCGCATGTCCGGCCGGCCAGCTCTGCGAGCTTCACTGCTACCGGCGCAGCTTCGCCGGCCGACCGGTGCGCATTGCCGAGTTGCTGGAGTGGGTGGGTGGCCCGGCTGGGAGCACCGGCTGACCGCAGCCGCACCGCGGCCACTGCGATTCTTTCTGAGGCGTTCGACGAACCTGATGCTCATTGTGGGCGCCAATCAGGTACCAATTTACCGACAAGGAGTAAAACGATGCAACGAGATACCCTTCGCCAGGTTGTTACCATCATTGGCCTGGCGGCGACCCTGACCATCAATGGGCTGGCCAACATCCTGCCGCTCAACGGCCTGCGATCCGGCGACGTCACCGCGCAGTATCCGGTCCTATTCGTGCCGGCGGCCTACGTCTTCGCGATCTGGGGCGTGATCTACACCGGCCTCACCGCCTTCGCGGTGTTCCAGGCGCTCTCCAGCCAGCGGGAGAATCCCCGGCTGCGAAGCATCGGCGGGCTCTTCGTCGTGGCGAGCCTGGCGAACAGTGCCTGGATCTTCGCCTGGCACTACAGGAATTTTCCGCTCAGCATGCTGTTCATGCTGGTGCTCCTGGCCGCGCTGATCGGCATCTACCTGCGCCTGGGCACAGGCCGGACCCGTGTCACGCCGGCTGAAACCTGGGCGGTGCGCGTGCCTTTCAGCATCTACCTGGGCTGGATCACCGTGGCGACCATCGCCAACGCAGCGCAACTGCTCTACGTGCTGGGCTGGGATGGCTGGGGTATCGCGCCGGTGACCTGGACGATCATCATGTTGGCAGCAGCCGTGGTCGTTGCTGCCCTGATGGCCGTGACGCGGCGCGATGTCGCCTACCTCGCGGTGCCGGTGTGGGCCCTGATCGGCATCGCGCTCCGGCAGGCGCCCGTCCCCGCCGTCTCGCTGACGGCCTGGATCGCCGCCGGGATCGTCGCGCTGTTGCTGATCTGGAGCGCGGTGCGCCCGTTCCGGGGGATCCAAATGTAGCGACCTCTTAGCCGCAGAGACCGCAGAGCGCCCGGAGAATAGGAGGAAATCGTAGCCCTGACCATCTCTCGGCGACCTCTGTGGTATCTGCGGCTTAAGGGCCAGCGCAGTTTTGGAACTACTGGCGCCCGTTCCGGGTCGCTTGACAACGGCCGTGCTGCACGGCACAATAGCGGTGAACGTATCCCAACCATGCAAAGGAGCACCGCCCCATGTCCGTGATGCGCACCGCCCTGATCGCTCTCTCCCGCAACAAGGCCCTGCAAGACCTCATCGTCAGCGTGCCGATCTCGCGCAAGATGGCGCGACGCTTCGTGTCGGGCGAGACGCTCGATGAAGCGCTCGACGCGGTGCGCGAGCTCAACCGCGCAGGGATGATCGCCACCCTCGACCACCTCGGCGAGAATGTCGCCAGCCAGGCTGAGGCCGTTGCAGCAGCAGACGAATACATGGTCCTCCTGGATGCGATCGACGAATCAGGCGTCAAGTCCAACGTCTCGCTCAAGCTGACCCAGATGGGGCTGGACCTGGGCGACGATTTCTGTTATGACAATGTCCGCCGCATCGTCCACCGCGCACAACAGCTGGGCAACTTCGTGCGCGTCGACATGGAGGGGTCGGACTACACGACGCGCACCCTGGCCATCTATCGCCGGTTGCGCGGTGAGTTCGACAACACCGGCGTCGTGGTGCAGGCCTATCTTCACCGCACCCAGTCCGACGTCGAGGGCTTGATCGCGGATGGGATGGGTCACTTCCGGCTGTGCAAGGGCGCGTACGACGAGCCTGAGACCATTGCTTATCGCGAGCGGCCGCGCGTCACGCGGGCGATGCAGGATCTGATTCGCACCGGCTTCACGCCCGAGAGCCGTGCCAGGGGCGCTTTCATGGCGATCGCGTCCCACGACGAAGACGTCATCAACTTCGCCCGCGCCTACACCTACCAGCACGGCATCGCGGCCGGCGAAGTCGAGTTCCAGATGCTCTACGGCATCCGGCGGGAACTGCAGCACGCCCTGGTCGGGCAGGGTCACGTGATGCGCGTCTACGTTCCCTACGGCACGCACTGGTACCCGTACTTCATGCGCCGGCTTGCGGAGAGGCCGGCCAACCTGTTGTTCTTCCTGCGCGCCCTGGTGGGCGACTGACGATCGCGTCGCCAGGAGACGGTATCCAGTATCCGGTATCCGGCGGCGCGACCTTCACTGCCACGGGGGGTTAAACGCTGCGCACGAACACAGTGCAATAACCCACCACGTGAGGAGCCACGATGACCGATCGACCTCTCCAGGGCCGCTGGGCCCTTATCCTGGGCGCTTCGAGCGGATTCGGTGCAGCCACGGGCAAGGCGCTGGCCGCGGCCGGAATGAACATCGCGGGCGTGCACCTGGACCTGCGCTCCACGCTGCCCCAGGCCAAGGCCGTCATTGAGGAAATCGAGGCGCAGGGCGTCACTGCCCGCTTCTTCAATACGAACGCGGCCGATCCCGACCGGCGGACCCGGGTGCTGGACGAGCTGGCGGCCCTGATGGGACCGGGCGGGACGGTGCACGTCTTCATGCACTCGCTCGCGTTCGGCACGCTGAAGCCGCTGATCCCGCCGCTGCGGGAAGACGGCTCGCCCGGCGTACGTGAGGACGCGATCGATCCGGCCCAGATGGACATGACGCTCAATGTCATGGCTCACAGCCTGGTCTGGTGGACGCAGGATCTCGTGGCGCGCGGCCTGCTGGCGCGCGGCAGCCGCATCTTCAGCATGACGAGCGAGGGCAGCCACCGGGTGGTGCCCAACTACGGTGCGGTGTCGGCGGCCAAGGCATCGTTGGAGTCGCACACCCGGCAGCTCGCGATGGAGCTGGGGCCGCGCGGCATCCTGGTGAACTGCATCCAGGCAGGCGTCACGGACACGCCCGCGCTGCGCAAGATTCCGGGCAACGAGAAGATGATCGAGACGACCCTGCGCCGCAATCCTGCGGGCCGCATGACCGTGCCGGAGGACGTGGCCGCCACCATCGTCGCGCTGAGCCAACCGCAGGTGCAGTTCGTCAGCGGCTCGGTGATCTTCGTGGACGGCGGAGAGGACGCGGCCGGCTGATGACGACGTACGACATCCTCCGGGGAAAGAGCGCGGTCATCACGGGCAGCGGCCGGGGCATCGGCCGCGCCATCGCGCTCGGCCTGGCGCAGCACGGCGTCAATGTGGCGGTGAACTACTTCCGCCACCAGGCGCAGGCGGAGGAAACCGCCGCCGCGGTCGAAGCCGCGGGCGCCCGCGCGGTCGTCGTCAAGGCGCACGTCGGCGAGGTGGAGGGCGTCCAGCGGCTGGTTGAAACCGCCGCGCAGGCGTTCGGCGGGGTCGACATCTTCGTCGGCAACGCCGCGTCGGGCGTGCTCAAGCCGGTGGTCGAGCAACAGCCCAAGGGCTGGGAATGGACCATCAACATCAACGCGCGCTCGATCCTGTTCGGCGCGCAGGCGGCCGCGCCCTACATGATGGCACGCGGCTGGGGAAGGATCATCGGCATCACCAGCTTCGGCTCGCGGCGCGTGCTGCCCGAGTACAGCGTGGTGGGGGTCAGCAAGGCGGCCATCGAAGCGCTGATCCGCTACCTCGCCGTCGAGCTTGCGCCGCACGGCATCGTCTGCAACACGGTGAGCCCTGGCGTGGTGGAGACCGAGGCGCTCGACTTCTTTCCGAGCAAAGACGCCATCCTGTCCGAGGGCCTGCGCCGCACGCCCGCCGGCCGCCTCGTGACGCCTGAGGAAATCGCCAGGCTGGTGGCCTGGCTGTGCACCGACGAAGCACAGATGATCGTCGGCCAGACCATCGTGATGGACGGCGGGTACGAACTGCTTGCGTAGGGGGAGAGGAGAGCCGGCCAGGTGCAATACGGGGATCTGAATCTCATCATCGGCGAGCGGCAGCCGAACGGGTACCCGCTCAGCGCGATCAGCGCCGGGACCGGCCGCGCCTCGGCCGTCCTGCCCGTGCCGCCCGTTGCACTCACGGCCGCGCTGGCCCGAGCTACTGCACCGTCCACGTCGCCGGAGAGCCTCACGAAGGCGGGCAGCCTCCTGTTCGACTGGGCCTTTCCGGCCTCCATTCGCACCCATCTGCGCCTGGTGTGGGATCGGGCGCAGCGCGACGGCGCGGGGCTGCGCCTGCGCCTGAGCATCGATGCGCCGGAGATCGCGTCCCTGCCGTGGGAGTTCCTCCACGACCCGGAACGCGGCCACACCTTCGCCGCATCAGCCGCCACGCCGCTCGTCCGCTATTTCGAGCAGACCGACCGCTTCGGCGGCGTGAGCGAGCTGGCGACCGACCTGCCCATCCATCTGCTGCTGGTGCTTCCTGCGACTCCGGATCTCGACCTGGTGCAGGAACGCCGCAACATCGAACAGATCGCGCTGGCCACGGAAGGCGCGCTGCGGGCCCGGACGCTCGACAAGACCGTCACGCGCGCCGATCTGGCCGACGCACTGCTGATGGGCGACTACACGGTAGTCCACTTCGGGGGGCACGGTGGGTTCATCGAGGGGCACGGCTACCTGGGGCTGAATGAGCCGGATGGGGGACCGGACTGGCTCGACGGTGAGGCGCTGGCCCGCCTGGCGACCAACTACCGGTCCATCAAGCTGATGGTCCTGAATGCGTGCGAGAGCGGCCACGCGGACGATGGCCGCGCCTTCTCGGGGCTGGCGCCCCAGATGGTCTGCAGCGGCATACCGGCGGTGGTAGCCATGCAGTTCCCGATTACGGACAAGGCCGCGGCCACGTTTGCGCGCGAGTTTTACAAGCGGCTCTGCGTGGGCGATGACGCGGGCCAGGTGGACGTGGCCGTGGCCTATGCGCGGAGCATGCTGACGCTCCTGCACCCGGGCGACCGCAGCTGGGCTGCGCCCGTGCTCTACACGCACGCGAGAGACGGCGCGATCTTCACCGTGCCCCCGCGCGTGCGCGCCGGCGCGGCACTGGACCCCATCGTCCAGCGCGAGCGCCTGGCGGCGCTCACGGCTTCACTGGCCGCGAGCCTCCAGTCCGATGATGATTGGCAGCTCGCCGACATCGAGACCCTCGAGTCCTGGCGCGAGCTGACCCGGCGCGCCGACGAGACCTATCGCGCCTACCTCACCCATCAGCGGCCGGAGATCCGCCAGGCCGCCCAGCAGGGACTGGTGCTTGTGGCGCAGCGCCTCCAGGTGCTCGACCGTGCCATTGCCGCCCAACGCGGCGATGGCTGACCCGCCCCAGGACAACAACATGAAGACCTTCACCCACCGTCTGCCCGGCCTGGTCCTGACCGGCCACGAGTTTACCGTTCCGCTCGACTACGGCCGGCCCGGCGGCGAGCAGATCGCAGTTTTCGCCCGCGAGATCGTCGCGCCGGACAAGGAGGAAGCCAGCCTGCCGTGGCTGGTCTTCTTCGCGGGCGGCCCGGGCTTCCCGTCCCCCAGGCCCCAGGCCAGCTCCGGCTGGCTCAAGCGCGCGCTGCAGGAGTATCGCGTGCTGCTGCTGGACGAACGGGGCACGGGCCGCAGCACCCCCATCACCCACCAGACGCTGGCGTGGCGCGGCGCACCCCAGGCACAGGCCGAATACGTGACGCACTTCCGCGCCGACAACATCGTGCGCGACGCCGAGTTGATCCGCCGTGAGTTGCTGGGGACGGACGGGAAGTGGAGCGCCCTGGGGCAGAGCTTCGGCGGCTTCTGCGTCGTCCGCTACCTGTCGGCTGCGCCCGGCGGCCTGCGGGAGGCGTTCGTCACGGGTGGGCTGCCGCCGCTGGATCGCCCCGTGGACGACATCTACCGATCCACTTACCGCCGGCTGTCGGTAAAGAACCACCTCTACTTCGAGCGGTACCCCGACGACGAAGCGCGGGCCCGGGAGATCGTGGACTACCTCGCGAGTCATGAGGTCTGGCTGCCGGGCGGCGGGCGGCTCACCCCGCGGCGATTCCAGCAGCTCGGCATCGCATTCGGGATGAGCGACGGCTTCGAGCCGGTCCACTACCTGCTGGAAGATGCGTTTGTGGCAGGCCCAGCCGGCCGCGAGCTAAGCTACACCTTCCTGAGGGCCTTCGAGGGGCGCTTCGCGTTCGACACGAACCCGATCTACTTCCTGTTGCACGAGGCGGAGTACTGCCAGGGCGAGGCGTCTGGCTGGTCGGCGGAACGGGTGCGGGCGCAGTTCCCGGAGTTCGAGCTGGCGCCCGACCGGCCGGTGCGCTTCACCGGCGAGATGGTCTACCCCTGGATGGCCGAGGAGTTCGAAGCGCTGCGCCCCCTGCAGGCGTGCGCCGGGATCCTGGCGCAAAAGGCCGACTGGCCGCGACTCTACGACCTGGACACCCTGCGCGCCAACACCGTCCCGACGGCCGCGGCAGTCTACCTGGACGACATGTACGTGGAAAGCGCGTACTCGCAGGAGACCGCGAGCTTCATCCCGAACGTGCGAGCCTGGGTCACCAACGAGTACGAGCACAACGCGCTGCGCGCCGACGGTGAACGGGTGCTGAGCCGGTTGGTGGCGATGGTGCGGGGCGAGAGTTAGGTTGAAATCAGCAAGTATCAGAAACGCCTTCCGCGGCGGATGGAGTGCCCGCGGAGGCAGGATCCGATCAGATCCGTTTTACAGGTTGGCCGGGTAAATCTCGCGCCCCTCGGCCGCAGACAGGTGCGCGGCGAGCGCGAAGGCCAGCACCTTGCGGCCGGTCAGGCCATCCAGGCTGGGCTGTCCCCCGTGCGCCATCACGTCGAGCAGATGCCGCGTGCAGTCGATGAAACTGTCGTGCCACTCGTGGCGTTCCACTGGGACCGCGGTCGTGCGGCCGTCTTTGAACAGCAGCAACGGCGGCAGATCGAGCGTCTTGGCCGTACACCGGTTCACCAGGATGATCCCCCGGTCGCCGATCACTTCCACCCGATCGTCATCCGCGTAGTAGATCGAGTCCATCACGAGATTGGGCGTGTGCGCAAAGTCCAGCAGCCCGTAGCGCCGCGGCTCCGTGAATTGGAACATGATCGTCGCCGGCGCATCGACCGCGATGCCCGGATAGACGCGGCTGCGGTCGAGCCAGGCGTAGACGCGCTTCACGTCGCCCATCAGGTAGTGCGCCAGCGAGAATAGATGGTAGCCGTGGTCGAACACCAGCGGGCCGCCGCCGGCCTTACGGTGTTGAAAGCGCCAGGCCCAGGCGCTGAGCGGCACTTTCCAGGCAGTCGGGCTGCGCCCCGTGCTCACGTGCATGCGGATCATCTGGGGGACACCGATCTCGCCTGCATCGATCATCTGCCGGGCGAGCACATGCGGCGGATAGAAGACGAAGTTCTCGTACACGCGCAGCAGCACGCCCGCCTCCGCCGCGGCCGCGATCATGGCGTCCGCTTCCGCCGTCGTGAGAGCCATCGGCTTCTGGACCGACACGGGCTTTCCTGCGCGACACGCGGCGATCGTCATAGACGCGTGCAGATGATGCGGGACCAGCAGCTCGACCAGATCGATCTCGCGATCAGCCAGCAGCGCAGCGTAATCCGTGTAGATCTTGGGCGCGCCCCAGGCCCTGGCGCGCGCTGCAGCTACATTGCGGCGCGTGTCGCAGGCCGCGGCCAGGATCACATCGTCGCGGTCTCGATAGCCCAGGACGTGGAGATCGGCAATCCGGCCGCAGCCGACGATGGCGACGCGGATGGGCGGCATGTCAGCGAGCCTCCAACTGGGCGAGCACGCGGCGGTGCGCCGCGCGCGTGAGCGGATACGAAACGAGCAGCGGCACGCAGAGGGCAATCAGCAGCGCCGGCCCAATGCCGAAGGAGAGCCGTATCCCCAGCAGTGCGCCCGCGGTCTGAGCCTCGTTCGGAACGTAGCCAACCAACGAGAGCAGCCAGCCGGTGGCGGCGAGCGCCAGCATCTCCGAGAGCTTGGTGGCCAGACCCCACACGCCGTAGTACAGGCCGGTGCGCTGCTCGCCCGAGCTCGCGCGGTCGTAATCCACCACATCCGGCACCATGGCCCAAGGAAACACCCATTGCGCCGAAAAACCGAACCCGGCCAGCGCGGCAATCGGGTAGATCAACGGCGTCGGCCGCGCGGGCAGCAGAAACGTCAGCGCCACGGCAAGCCCGCCGATCGCCATCCCGAGCGCATATGCCGGCCCCTTCTCCCAACGGCGCGCGATCGCTTGCCAGGGAAAGAGCGCCAAGACGACGCAGATCAGCATCAGGCCCATCACCAGCGGCGTCTCGGCTTCCATGCGCGTCTGATAGGTCAGGAAATAGGCCATCAACGTCTTGATGAAGGCAAAAGCCAGGTTGAGTACGAAATAGGTGACGACGAGGCGCACAAAGGGCCGGTTGCGAAACGCCTCGCCAAACGTGCGCCACGGCGAGGCCTCGGCCGTGCGGGCGCTGACCTCGGGGCGCTCGCGCAGGCCGGCCGCGCTGATCAGCAGGCTCGCGGCTGCGATGGCCCCGTAGAGGACGCCGACGAACGCGTAACCCTGCGCTTTGTCCGGGAAGAGGGCCACCAGCGCGGGCGTGAGCGCGGCTCCCACCAGATACGCGGGAACGGCCAACGTCATGCGATAGGTGGTCAGCGAGCCGCGCTCATCGTAGTCATCGGTCAACTCGCCCGTGAGCGCATAGTAGGGCACATTGGTCGCCGTCCAGATCGTATCGAAGAGGACGAACGAGCCGCAGACCCAGACGAACGCCAGCATCGGCGAGCCTGCGGCCGACGCGGGCACGCGCCACAGCAGGGCGACGCTCAGCGCCAGCGGGACAGCGCCCAGGATCATGAAGATCCGGCGCTTGCCCAAGGGGGTCGCCTTGACCCGGTCGGAGAGCCAGCCGAACAGCGGATCGTTCACCGCGTCCCAAGCCTTGGCGAGCAGCAGCGCACTGCCGACGAGCGCAGGCGAGAGCAGTGCGGCGTCGGTGTAGTAGATAACGAGAAAGAACTGCACCGCCGAATTGACGAGCGCGTTGCCGATGTCGCCGGCGCCGTAGAACAACTTCGTGCGGCGGCTCAACCGGGAGGAGGAAGGTGTCGCGGCCATCATTGCTCCTTCTAGCTATCAGCCGCCCGTCCCGGACGGCTGATAGCCCGCATCACAGCCCGATGCGGTGCCGCAGGGCCTGGGTGGCGGCGGACCAGTTGCCCACGTTCCAGCGTCCGAACACGCCCATCCCACCCAGCTCGTCCGGCCCGTAGTAGACCGAGACATGGATCAGCGAAAGGCCGGGGTAACGGCCGGCCTCGTCCAACGCCTGTTGCAGCG
>CAZMIS010000103.1:0-10981 GCA_964566325.1 uncultured Anaerolineales bacterium | reverse complement strand
CTTCGGCTCCGCGACCCAGCTGCGCAGCGCAGTCTACGCCATCCTCAACGACCTGCCCGATCTGCGTTGGGTGGTGATGGAGGGCGGCGGCTCCTACGGCGACATCTGGCGCCGCGAGGCCGAGCGCCGCCAGATCACGGTGCTGCAGATCGACGCCCAGGTGTGGCGCCAGCAACTGCTCTATGCCCGTGAGCAGCAGAACGGCCAAGATGCCAAGAAGTACGCGGGCGACGCGGCACGCCGCGTGATTGCCTGGTCGGGCGCGCCCCGCCCTACCGCACTGCGACACGACACGGCCGAGGCGATCCTGATCGGACTGTGGGGTGCGCTCGCGGTCGGGCTGCTGCCCGCACTACCCGAAGCCCTGCGCCGCTAGCGCCCGCCGTCGCTCAACCTGAGAGTCTCCATCTGGAGGATGTGTCTGTCTTGTGGTATCGTGACGGCATCCACAGCAAAGGATGCCAACCACATGCCTCCCATCACCATGATCGTCATCGGCGCGGGCAGCCGCGGGACCACCTACGCAGAATATGCCATCCGCCATCCCGACCAGCTCCAGGTGGCCGGCGTGGCCGAGCCGCGCGACCATTGGCGCACCGCGTTTGCCGTCCGCCACGGGCTCCCTGCCGACCGGGTCTTCGCCGACTGGCGCGAGGTTACGGCGCGCCCGCGCTTTGCCGCCGCGGCCATCATCGCGACGCCCGACGCGCTGCACGCCGAGCCGGCCGTCGCCCTGGCCGGGCTCGGCTACAACCTCCTGCTGGAAAAGCCGATGGCGCCGAATGCGGCGGACTGCCGGCGGATCGTGGCGGCCGCGCAGGCCAACGGCATCCTGTTCGGCGTCTGCCACGTGATGCGCTACACGGCGTACACGAAGACGGTCAAGGCGATCGTCGACTCGGGCCGTCTGGGCGAGATCGTCAGCCTCCAGCACCTGGAGCCGGTGGGCTATTGGCACCAGGCGCACTCCTACGTGCGCGGAAACTGGCGCAACGAGCGCGAATCCTCGCCCATGCTGCTCGCCAAGTCGTGCCACGACCTGGACTGGATCCGCCACATCCTGGGCCGGCGCTGCACGCACGTCTCATCCTTCGGCAACCTCAAGCACCTCCGGCCGGAGCACAGGCCGGTGGGCGCTGCGGATCGCTGTTTGGACTGCGCGGTCGAGGCAGACTGCCCCTACTCGGCCGTCAGGATTTACCTGGGGCGGGTCCGTCGCGGGATGACGGGCTGGCCGGTCAATGTGCTCACCCCCGACGTGACCGAGACGGGCGTCACCGAGGCGCTCCGCGTCGGGCCCTACGGCCGCTGCGTCTACGCGTGCGACAACGACGTGGTGGACCACCAGGTCGTCAACCTGCAGTTCGAGGGCGGCGCCACCGCATCCTTCACCATGACCGCGTTCACCCGCCAGCGCGACCGGGAGACGCACATCTTCGGCACGCGCGGGGAGCTGTACGGCGCAGGCCGCTTCATCGAGGTGCACGACTTCCTGACGGATCAAACCGAGCGCATCGACTTGGCGACGGCCAGCGATGGCTCGATCCTGAGCGGGCATGGCGGCGGCGACCTGGGGCTGATGACCCACTTCGCGGGCGCGCTGCGCAGCGGTGATCCGTCCCTGATCCTGTCCGGGCCGACCGAGTCGCTCGAAACGCACCTGATGGTCTTCGCCGCGGAGCAGGCCAGGCACGAGGGCCGGGTCGTGGCGATGGCCGAATGGATATAGCCGTCTGCCCCAGCTCGGCGGGCCCGTGGTCTTGCGACGGCGGGCCCGCCCTTTTGTCGCTGCTCCCCGCAGTTGACACGGCTGTCGAAGTCAGTTATGATTATCTCCGGAAAGTCATTATCCAATAAGTGTAACTTTTGATGGAGAACTTCACCATGCCCGATCCCGAGTCCCGATTCCAGCAGCTGGAGGCCAGGCTGAAGGCGAGCAACTGCCGCCTGACGCCGCAACGCGTCGCGCTGCTGCGGCTGATCGCCTCGAGCGATGGGCATCCCAGTGCCGCGCGCCTGTACGAGCAGATCCGGGCCCAGTTTCCTACCACCAGCCCGGCAACTGTCTACAAGACGCTCAACCTCCTGAAGGAATTGGGCGAAGTGCTCGAGCTCGGCTTCAGCCACGACGACAATCGTTATGACGGCAACCGGCCCTATCCGCATCCACACCTGATCTGTGTGCGCTGCCGGAAGATCACGGACCCGCAGGTGAGCCTCGTGAATGACCTGACGCAGGAGGTGGCCGAACTGACAGGGTTTGAGGTCATCAGCCACCGGCTCGACTTCTACGGCGTGTGCCCCGAGTGCCGGCAGAGCGATCACGAACATTGACGCCAAACAACACATTTGATTCAGAGAAGGAGCTAGACCAGTGAAAGAGGACAGCAGCACCCTGGTGACGGAAGAAGCCCCCAGGCCCGAGGGCCGCAGGGGCACGATGAATCGCGACTGGTGGCCGAACCAGCTGGATCTCGGCGTGCTTCACCAGCAATCCGCCCTGTCCAATCCGATGGGCGAGGCGTTCGACTACGCGGAGGAGTTCAAAAAGCTCGACCTGCAGGCGGTGAAGAACGACCTTTACGCGCTGATGACCGAATCGCAGGACTGGTGGCCGGCCGATTACGGCCACTACGGCGGGCTCTTCATCCGGATGGCGTGGCACAGTGCGGGCACCTACCGCATCAACGACGGCCGCGGGGGCGCGGGCTCCGGCAGCCAGCGCTTCGCGCCGCTCAACAGCTGGCCCGACAATGCCAACCTCGACAAGGCGCGGCGCCTGCTCTGGCCGATCAAGAAGAAGTATGGCCGGAAGATCTCCTGGGCCGACCTGATGGTCCTGGCGGGCAACTGCGCGCTGGAGTCGATGGGTTTCAAGACCTTCGGCTTCGCAGGCGGCCGCGAGGATATCTGGGAGCCCGAGCAGGATATCTACTGGGGCAAGGAAGGCGAGTGGCTCGCTGACGAGCGTTACTCCGGCGAGCGCGATCTCGAAAACCCTCTCGCTGCCGTCCAGATGGGCCTGATCTACGTGAACCCGGAAGGCCCGAACGGCGTGCCCACCGCGCTCGGGTCGGCCCGTGACGTCCGCGACACCTTCGCGCGCATGGCGATGAACGACGAAGAGACCGTCGCACTCGTTGCGGGCGGGCACACCTTCGGCAAGACCCACGGCGCAGGCCCCGCGTCGCACGTCGGCGCCGAGCCGGAGGGCGCACCGCTGGAAGCGCAGGGCCTGGGCTGGCTGAGCAGCTACCGCAGCGGCAAGGGCGACGACACCATCACCAGCGGCATCGAGGGCGCCTGGACGCCGAACCCGATCAAGTGGGACATGGGCTACTTTGACATGCTGTTCGGCTACGACTGGGACCTGGTGAAGAGCCCGGCCGGCGCCTGGCAGTGGGTGCCGGTCAATCCGTCGGAAAAGGACCTCGCGCCCGCGGCCCACGACCCTTCGAAGCGCGTGACGACCATCATGACCACCGCCGACATGGCCATGCGGATGGATCCCGAGTATGCGAAGATCTCGCGGCGCTTCCACCAACACCCGGAGGAGTTCGCGGATGCCTTCGCCCGCGCCTGGTTCAAGCTGACGCACCGCGACATGGGCCCCCGCTCGCGCTACCTCGGCCCCGAGGTCCCTGCGGAAGAACTCGTCTGGCAGGACCCGGTGCCGGCGGTGGATCATGTCCTGGTCGACGCGGCCGACGTCGCTGCGCTCAAGGCCAGGATCCTGGCCTCGGGGCTCTCGATCCCGTCGCTCGTCTACACCGCCTGGTCGTCGGCCTCCACCTTCCGCGGCTCCGACAAGCGCGGCGGTGCGAACGGCGCGCGCATCCGGTTCGCGCCGCAGAAGGATTGGGAAGTCAACCAGCCGGCCCAGCTGCACAACGTGCTGCAGACTCTCGAGGGCATCCAGAGTGAGTTCAACAGCACGCAGTTCGGCGGGAAGAAGATCTCGCTCGCCGACCTGATCGTCCTGGGCGGCTGCGCGGCCGTCGAACAGGCTGCCCGGAATGCAGGCCACGACGTGGTCGTGCCCTTCACGCCGGGTCGCACCGACGCCTCGCTGGAGCAGACCGACGTCATGGCGTTCAACGTGCTCGAGCCGGTGGCCGACGGGTTCCGCAACTACCTGAAGCGCAAGCAGCAGCAGACGCCCGAGGAGATGTTGGTGGATCGCGCGCAACTGCTGACGCTGACCGCGCCCGAGATGACGGTGCTGGTGGGCGGCCTGCGCGTCCTGAACGCCAACTACGGCCAGTCGCAGCACGGCGTATTCACCGACCGGCCCGGCGTGCTCACCAACGACTTCTTCGTGAACCTGGTTGACATGCGCAACCAGTGGCAGCCCGGCCCGCAAGAAAGCGTGTTCGAGCTTCGCGATCGCGCGACGGGCGCGCTCAAGTGGACCGCCACCCGTGTCGACCTGATCTTCGGCTCGCACTCTCAGCTCCGGGCCCTGGCGGAAGTCTACGCGTCCGACGACGCGCAGGAGAAGTTCGTGTGCGACTTCGTGGCGGCCTGGAACAAGGTGATGAACCTCGACCGGTTCGACGTCGCCTGATCGTAACGCAGGGACCCTCGGTCGCGTAGGCCGGGGGTAACCACCTTGCCCACAGGGACCTCCGAGATCTTGGACCAACCGAAGGTTGGCGCGACCTCGGAGGTCTTTCGTAGAATCCCCCTCCGCTCCCAAGTTGCCGGCTTCATGATCAGGCCCCTGGTTTGCGCGACCGGCGCCCCATGGTCTAGACTGCTTCCCAGGCCCAACGCCCACCAACCCCAGCACCGGAAAGGACCACCATGACCATCGATCCCCTGGCGGAGCGAGCCGCCGCCCATCTGCAGCACCTGTGCGTCCGTATACCGGCCCGCGTCGTTGGGTCCCCGGGCAACCGCGACGCCACGACCTACTTCGCGAACGTCTGCCGCGCCGCAGGGTGGACGGTCCAAACGCCCGAGTTCTCATGCATGCATTGGACGGAATCCGGCGCGGAGCTGCGTGCAGGCGCGGCCTCATTCGAGGTCCTCGTCAGCCCGTACAGCCTCCCCGTGCAGCTCAGCGCACCGCTGGCCGTAATTGGCACGACAGTGGAGATGGAGGAGGCCGACCTGGCGGGCAAGGTGGTCCTGCTGCGCGGGGACATTGCCAGGGAGCAGCTGGCCCCCAAGAACTTCCCCTGGTGGAATCCGGAGGAGCACCAGCGCATCATCGCGGCCCTCGAACGCGCAGCGCCGCTCGCCATCGTGGCGGCCACGGAGCGTAACCCCGAGACCGCCGGCGCGGTCTACCCGTTCGCACTCATCGAGGATGGCGACTTCGATATCCCGACGGCACACATGACCGCAGAGGAGGGCCTCAGGCTGGCCGTGTACGCGGGCCGCACGGTGGACCTCGAGCTGCGTGCATCGCGGGCGCAGGCCGTTGGCTACAACGTCGAGGCGACCAGGGCGCGTGCCCCTGATGCGCCCCGCGTGGTCGTCACCGCGCACATCGATGCCAAGCAGAACACGCCGGGCGCGGTCGACAACGGTGGGGGCACGGTCGTGCTGCTCCTCCTGGCCGAGCTGCTGGCCGATCAGGCGGAGACGCCCCTCGAGCTGGTGGTGTTCAACGGCGAGGACTACTACGCGGCATCCGGCGAGAAGTTGTTCGTGGAGCGGAACGGGGACCTGTCAGGCATCGACCTGAACATCAACATCGACGGCGCAGGCTTCATTCGGGGGGAGACGCATTTCTCCTTCTACAACTGCGATGATTCCGTCGCGGCGCAGGCGCGAAGCGCGTTCGAGTCCCATGGACTGGTCGAAGGGCCCCAGTGGGTTCAGGGAGATCACTCCATCTTCGCGATGGCCGGGCGGCCCGCGATCGCGATCACGACGGAGTTCTTCGGGGAGATCTGCGCCACCATCACCCACACCCCCAAGGACACGGTCGAGGTCGTGGACCCGAACCGGCTGGCCGGGGTGGCGCGGGCCATCGCGGCCTTCGCCGGCGAGCTGCGCGGCCGGTAGGGAGCCGGCCGCCAGAGGTCAGCCGCTGCGCCGCAGCGTGACAATATCCTGCCGCCAGGCCTGGACGATGGCATCCGTCTCCGGATCGCCGCCCGCGCGGCGCACCCGCCACTTGCGCAGCGCCAGCTCGTTCTGCGCATTCACGATCGACCGGCTCACGCGGTCGCCGTAGCCGGGGATCGCGCGCAGGCTGAAGCTGCGCTCCGAGACGACCATGCCGTACTCGTCCGGTGTGATGGCCACCCCCACTTCGCCAGCCAACTCCTCGGTGAGCACCGCCCGCTCCCAGCGCCCACTCTCCTGCACCAGCTCGATCACGGCCGCATAGAACAGGCCCAGGGTGAACAGCGCCGCGGTGGCCATGCTGAGCCACAGCGCGGGCGTGGGCATGTTGGACAATGGGACGCCAACGAGGCCGAAGAACTGGCTGACCATGCCGGCCACGCCCACGGTCAGGGTGTTCTGCACGACATGGGCAGCCAGCGCGAGCACGATGAATGCGATGGGCGCGAGGAGCTTCATCCAGCGCAGCCGGTTCTGGCGCGCCAATCCGAAGCCCGCGCCCATCAGCGCGCCGAACAGCGTGTGGCCGTTCAGGCCGAGGAAGTAGAAGCGGGCGGCCAGCTGCTGGCCGAACGAGAGCGAGCTCGAACGCAGGAAGCCGTCCGTGATGTAGTAGGCCGTCTCGGCCACGGTGAAGCCCAGGCCGATCAGCGCACCGTAGACGATCCCATCGCGCACCGAGTCGAACTCCGCACTGAGGAAGAGCACGATCAGCAGCAGGGCCAGGAGCTTGATGGCCTCCTCGATCAACGCGGGCACGATGGCCCGGCCGAAGCCCAGCTTCAGCACCTCGGCCTGGCCGATCTTCTCCAGCGGCAGCGTGATCTGGCTGAGCGGGTCGAACGAGCGCGCGTCCGCAGGGGTCAGCCCCAGTGACTGCAACAGCCCGCTGCCCCAGGAACCCGTCACCAACAGCGCCAGGCCCATGCTGACCACCGCGCCCAGCAGGAACGCGCCGAAGAAGACCCAGGGCGTCTCCCGCTCGCGGCGGTCGAGCCACCAGATCAGCGCCAGGGCCGGCACGGCGAGTGCAGTGGCTGCGAGCATTGCGCCGAGAAACAGACCGGGTGCGCGCGACGGCTGCTGGCCCAGCCACGAGATATAGCCCAGGACGGATGCGACGAGAAGGGCCAGCAAAGCCACCACGAAGGCGATGGCAACCGGCAGCCGGCGCAGGGGCGATACTGAGATGGATCGATTGAGCGCTGACGGCAGTGCTGGCATGCTGTGGCCCTCCGCTAGAGACTGAACATGTGACGGCGTCGCTTGAGACCGATGGGGGGATGATAGCATGTCAGGCCAGAGCGCGCAACGTCCGCGGCGCACGCGATTGTGCTATAATACACGCTATGGAAGTCATCGTCCGGTTCTTCACCGAGAACCTGGTCTACGTCTACTTCTTCTATGGCCTGGCATTCTTCGGCCTGGGGCTGGTCGTATTGCTCGAATCGGGCCGGGCCTCGGAGTTCCGATTTGCGCGCGCCCTGAGCCCGCTCGCCTGGTTCGGTCTGATCCACGGAGTTCACGAGTGGTTCGAGATGTTCCAGATCTTCGCGGCCGCGCAGCGCAGTGTCGTCCCCACCCTCGCGATCGAGTTGTTCCGCCTCGGGACGCTGGTTGGCTCGTTTGTCTTGCTCCTCATCTTCGGCACCCGGCTCCTGCCCGGGGCGGAAGACCATCCCCGTCTCAGCTACCTGCAGGTGCTGGCCATGGCCTGCGTGTGGGCCGGCGGTGTCGCCTTCGTCTGGTGGCGCTACCAATTGGATCGCAAGGCGCTTCTGGCTGCGGCCGATGCGCTGGCGCGCTACAGCCTGGCGATTCCCGGGGCTTTGCTCGCCGCGTGGGCGCTCCTGCGCGAGCGCCGGGACTTCCATGCCCGTGGCATGAGCCAGTACGGCCAGTCGCTGCTGTGGGCTGCGCTCGCGTTCGCCATCTACGGCATCATCGGCCAGCTGTTCGTCAAGGCCAGCATCATCTTTCCGTCCCAGACCCTCAATACGGCCTTCTTCACGCGGACCTTCGGGTTCCCCGTCCAGTTGCTGCGCGCGTTCGCGGGCATCGGCATCGCCCTGCACCTGGGCAAGGCGCTGCGCGCCTTCGAAGCCGAGAGCCGCATCCGCCTTGCCCGCGCCAATAAGGCACGCATCGAGGCGCAGGCCGCCGCGCTCGAGGCCCAGCAACGCCGCGCGGACGAAGTCGAGGCGCTGAATGCCGAGCTGCGCGTCACCGCCGGAGAACTTACGGCGCTCGTCGACATGTCGCGCATCCTCTCCTCCACCATGGATCTGCACGCGCTCGCCAGGTCGGCGCTGAAACAGATCGTCCACTCCTTCGACCGCGCGTGCTGTGCGGTCGCCTTCGTCCGCCGGCCCGATGGTGGATATGAACTGCTGAGCACCTATCGCCGGCCGCAGGCGCCGATGCCCGGCAATCCGCCACCCGTGACGGAGGTCAGCGTCCGTGCGGCGGAGAGCTCCGCGGCCGTCGGTGCGGGCCTGGACGGCGAAGTGCTCATGCTGGAAGCAGATAGTTTCGAGAACAACAAACGCTATCGCTCCCTGGGCCTGCCGCTGCGGGCCAACGAACAGACTTTCGGATCCCTGGCCCTCTCTTCAGTACGAATCGAAGAGCCGCTCGGCGCGGATGAGCTTCGCCTGTTCACCGCGCTGACACAGCAGTTTGCGACGGCGGTGGATAATGTCAGGCTCTACCAGGTGGTGCAGGAACGCGAGTCTCAGCTCGAGGATCTCGTCAGAAAGCTCGTGCATGCCCAGGAGGACGAGCGGCAGCGCATCGCCCGCGAGTTGCACGACGAAACCGGCCAGAAACTGACTGCCCTCGGCATGGGCCTGGCTGCACTCGAGCTGACCCTGAACGGCAACGACCCGAAGCGCACACATTCGCTCCTCCGCAACCTGCGTGAGGTGAGCGACCAGGCCATCACCGAGTTGCGCAACATCATGGCCAATCTCCGTCCGGCTCAGCTGGATGACCTGGGACTCGCGCCCGCGCTCAGATGGTACGTGGGCCAGTACCAGGCAACCGATCCTGACATCCAGGTGCGACTTACCATCGACAAGCTGCCCAGCCGGCTGCCGCCCGAGCACGAGACGGTGCTGTTCCGGATCGCCCAGGAGGCACTGACCAACATCCGCCGGCACGCCCGGGCATCGCAGGCCACGATCAGACTCACCCACGAGAACGGCCTGGTGCGGCTTGAGGTCTCAGATAACGGCGTTGGCTTCGATACGAAGCAACCGCCCCGGCACGAGGTCGGGTCAGGGCTGGGCCTGCCCGGCATGCGCGAGCGTGTTGCTCTGGTCAGCGGGCGGCTGACGGTCGAGTCGGCTGCCGGCGAGGGCACCCGCATCATGGTGGAGCTGCCGCTGCGTACCGCAGACAGGAGCCAATAGTGGCACACACACGTATCCTGTTGGTTGATGACCACGCCGTCGTGCGGGGCGGGCTGAAGATGCTGCTGGCTGCCGATCCTGATCTGGAGATCATCGGCGAGGCGGAGACGGGCCGCGAAGGTGTCCGGTCGGCCCACGAGCTGCGTCCGGACGTCGTGCTGATGGACATCTCCATGCCCGATATGAACGGCATCGAGGCGACGAAGGTGATCAAGGAGCAGCACCCCGAGATCGCCGTGCTTGCGCTGACGATGCACGAAGACGACCAGTATTTCTTCGAGATGCTGGCCGCCGGCGCATCAGGATACGTGCCCAAGCGCGCTGCGCCCAACGATCTGATCAGTGCCATCCATGCCGTGCGCGACGGTGGCATGTTCCTCTTCCCGTCTCTGGCGCGCTCGCTCGTCACAGACTATCTGCAGCGCCGCGATCATCCGGAGACGCAGGATGTCCCACGCGGGTTCGAGGACCTGACGGAACGCGAGCGTGAGGTGTTGGCGTTGATCGCTGAGGGTCTCAGCAACCAGGACATCGCCGACGCCCTGGTAATCAGCGTCAAGACGGTCAACCGCCACCGCGAAAACATCATGGCCAAGCTCAACCTGCACAGCCGCGTCGAGCTGGTCCGATACGCCATTGAAAAGGGCCTCATCGACCTCAAGTAGCGCGGACCTCATGCGGCCCGCGCCTGCTCCCTCCATGCCCATCGTCGTCCAACGACCGACGGGCCGCGTGGGTAAACCACCCCACGCGGAAGATGGGTGAACTGCCCGATTTATTTCCTCCTCGCAACCTGGTAAGCTAGGGTCAGATCGACAGAAGAGCGGAATGAAAGGATATACTCATGGAAACCCTAGCCTTTGCGATTGGTATGATCCTCCGGTTGGCGATTCCGTTGTGCCTGATGGCCGTTCTGAGCGTCGGTCTGCGACGTTGGGATTCAATGCGCAGCTGCGCATAGTTGGTAAGGAAACGAGGAGGAAAACATGATCACCTTCACTGATATTTCGGTCGTCGCTGGGATGATCCTCCTGCGCGTCGGTGTGCCCGCACTGGTCGTGATGGCGCTGGCCTACGCACTGAAGCGCCTGGATCTCCGCTGGGAAGCCGAAGCACACGAGTACCAGTCACAGATGGCCAGCCAGCAGCCAGAAGTTCAACCTGAGGCGCCCGCGCCGCAGCCCGTCGCACCGGCCCGCAAGCCCGCAAAGCAGCCGACCCCCCAGCCGTTGCCGTTCATCCCGCCGCCCGCGGTCGAGAAGGAACAGCGCCCTGGGATGTACGCCCAGGCCGGATTGCAGGAATCGGGCTCGAACAAGAGCGCATGGGAGCGCAAGTCCTGCAGCGGAGCCGTCAACGCCGCATACGCTGCGACGGGTCTGGAGAGCCAGGCTTGCTGGCAAGCACGGTTCAAGGCCGAAGGGCAGATCCCGGAAGAGTGCGTCAGCTGTGACGTCTTCCAACGCTACCCTAAGATGTAGGGACCC
>CAZMIS010000102.1:0-10992 GCA_964566325.1 uncultured Anaerolineales bacterium | reverse complement strand
GGTCCAGGTCGATCGGTTGCTGCAGGCTGGCAAAGTGGCGAATGCGCAGCAGCGCCTGCTTGGGCGACTCCTGTGGCTGGCGTTCGCGCAGGGCGGTCAGCAGCACCTGGGTGGCGTTGTAGGCGGTGACGGCGGCGGTGTCGACCGGCTGGCCGAAGCGTTGCTGATAGGCCTGCTTGAAGGCGAGAAAGGCCGGCGACTGATCGCTGAGGTCATAGGCCTGGCCGGTGATCACCCCTTCAACCGCGCGGCCGCCCATTTCCAGCAGGGCATCGGCGGCGGCCCAGGCTGGGGTGGCCAGCACCAGTTGCGGGTTTTGCTGGCGCAACTGGGTGGCCAGCATGGCGGTGTCCAGGGCGTTGCTGATCAGGATCACCGCGCGCGGTTGGCTGGCCAGCGCCTGCCGGGCCAGGGCGGCAAAGTCGGTTTGTGCGTTGCGGGTGAAGGCGATGGTCTGGCCGATGCTGCCGCCCTCGGCGGCGAAATAGCGCTGGAAGTCGGCCAGCCAGGGGCGGGTAAAGGTGTGGTTGCTCTCTTCGATCAGCACGGTCACCAGGCCGATCACGCCGGCGGTGATGCTCTTGCGAACCGAGTCTGCGCCCAGCGTCGCACCGATGGTGCTGCGATTAACGACCTCCAGCGGCACGGGCAGCGCGCCGTAGCGCATCTGGATGGCCAGGTTCTCGGCCTCTTCGAGGGTGAACCTTCCAGTGATCGACCCCTGCCCATCCGGGATGCTGGACTCGATCGTGGGGGCGGAAAGAACGACGTTGTCCAGGACGATGGCCAGGACGCCGCCGATGTGCGAGCCGGTGTAGTCCGCGAAGAGTTGCTTGCCCGCATCCTTCAGCACAAAGTAGATCTCCGGCGTCGCGGTGGTCGTGTTGACGTTGACGTTCGCGTCCTGTAGCTCGCGGCCCGTCATGATCGTGGTGAACACCCGGTCGCCGTACAGGCTGGGCGTGGCGCCCAGCTTCTCCGGATCGGGCTCAGCCTCGTTTCCGGATGTCCGGATGTAGGTGCCCTGCAACGATGCCTGGTTGACGTCGCTCGGGATCTCAACGAACTCGAGCTGGCCCGTGCTCTTGAGCGTCTGCACAGCCTGCTCAGGGTTGTTGATGCCTGGCAACTCGACGATGATCCGGTTCTCGCCCTGAAGCTGAACCAGCGGTTCGGTGACGCCGAGACCGTTGACACGGCGCTCGACGATTGCCTTGGCTGCCTGGAGATCCGCGGTGGTCACGGCCTGTCCCACAGGCGGCTTTGCCTCCAGCAGAACCTGCGTACCGCCCTGCAAATCGAGGCCTTGCTTGATCCTCAAATCACGAGACTCGGCCGGCTGCTGCCAGAACAGCGCCTGCTTGACGAACCTCGGATGCTCGATCGGCAGCACGATAAAGAGCACCAGCGCTGCCAGCACGAGGATCAGCATCAACACGAGTGTGTTGCGACTGCGCATTGTCTTCTCCCCAAAACAGATGAGATCAGTGGCTTTCCAACGGGCGTAATATGCCCCGCAAGGTCCTTGCGGGGCACAACAGGGTGATTATAACTCTCAGGACAAACCGTGTCAAAAAGAATGGGCGAATCGCAGATGATGGCCCACTCGCCGGTTGTAGAGACGTATCATGCTACGTCTCTACAGGATGATCCGCCCCAGCCCTATTCACGATGGATGGCGCCGGGCTGTTCCCTGAGCCATGCGAGGGCCTCGTCCCTCGTCCGGACCTGGCCCACGGCCTGGGCCTCAGCCAGCCCCTCCAGCAGGACCCCGATCGCAGGGCCGGGAGGCAACCCAAGCTCTGCCATTACCTGGCGGCCGTCCAGCAGAGGCGCCGGGCTCACGCGGGTTTCGCGCTCGCGGAAGTACGTCTCCAATAGATGACGCGCCACTTCGACCCGGCTGCGCCAACGCGCGGCCTCGGGCGCGTGCGGTTCCGCGCCGGCGAGGGCGGGCGCGAGGGTGGCAAGGTAATCGGCCAGGCTGAGCACGGCCACATCCGGTCCGGTACTGCCCGCATCGCGGAAGAAGTGGTACCCGGCGCGCCGGGTGACTGGTTCTTGGTTCGCCAGCTCGCCGGGACGCATGTGCAGGGCCGTGAGCCGTGCGACGTACGCGATCTCGTCGCTGGAGAACCGGAGCGCCTGCAGCCGTTCTTCGACCAGCCGCGCGCCCCACTGATCGTGGTCGAAGAAGCGAATCCGCCCTCCCTCTTCCACCGTGCGGTTGGCCGGCTTGCCCCAATCGTGCGCCAGAGCAGCCCAGCACAACGCATCCCTGCGCGACCGGCCGGAAGCGAGAGGCTGCGCCAGGTGTTGTTGGAGGTCAGCCACATATGGGGCTAGCGCGGTTCCGATCTCACGCCACTGGCCGGGCGATGCGATGATCGTCGTGCCATCAGGGGCCTGGGGCGGCATCTGATCAGGACCGTCCGGCCAGATGAGCGACAGGATCCCCTGCAGGTGCGCCAGGACGCTGCAGGTGTGATCGAACACATCCTGATAGTGCGGCGGAGACTGGGCAACCCCGACCTGTGCGGCTGACTCCGGAAGCGCCACCTGCAGCAGCCCCAGATCGGCCAGCAAGCGCAGGTGCTGCCACCCAAGCGGCGAGGCAACGATGCGCATCAGTTCATCCCGGATGCGCTCCGGCGAGACGGCGGGCAGGAGACCTGCGTCCCGCCGGATCAGGTTGAAGGTGGCGCCGTCGATGGTCAGGCCCAACTCGGCGACCATTCGCACCCCGCGCAGCATGCGCAGGGGATCATCGTAGAACGCGCCTTCCGTCACCGCGCGGAGCAGTCGCCGATCGAGGTCGGCCCTGCCATCGAAGGGATCGATGAGCGGCAGGTCCGGAGCGGCGATGTCCAGGGCCATGGCGTTGACGGTGAAGTCGCGCAGCGCCAGATCGTCCATCAACTCAGGAAGCCTGAGCCGTGCGATGTCCACCTCGAGCGTCCGTCCTGTTGGGCCGGCAAGGATGACCCGACCGACGTCTCTCTGTGCGTCGAGGACGAACGACGCACCTCCGAACGCCTCGCCCAGCCTGCGCGCGAGGCGGACCGCGTCAGACGGCACGATCAGGTCGAGATCGTGCGTCGGCCGGTCCAACAGGCGATCGCGCACGAAACCGCCGACCAGCCAGGCGGGACGGCCTTGGGCGCGAACGAACCCGATGATGCGATCGATCATATCATGTCGCCGCAAGGCGCCGGTGGCGCAGGTCCCATGAGCAGGCACACCCGGGGCGCCTCGCGGCGAGCCTCCACTCACATCAAGGCCGCGACCAGCTCGGCAATCTCCCCGGGATGCCTGGCCACCCGCACGCCCGCGGCTTCGAGGGCCTGGATCTTATCCGCCGCCGTGCCCTTGCCGCCGCTGATGATGGCGCCGGCATGTCCCATGCGTTTGCCCGGCGGTGCGGTCTGGCCGGCGATGAACGCGGTCACCGGCTTGGTCATCTCGGCGCCGATGAATTCGGCCGCCTTCTCCTCGTCCGTTCCGCCGATCTCGCCGATCATCACCACCTGGCGAGTCTCCGGGTCTTCTTCGAACAGGCGCAGGCAGTCGACGAAGCTCGTGCCGTTGATGGGGTCGCCGCCGATGCCTACCGCCGTGGACTGGCCGATGCCGCGCTGCGTGAGCGCATACACCACCTCGTACGTGAGCGTCCCGGAACGGCTCACCACGCCCACGTTCCCCCGCGAGTGGATGTAGCCCGGCATGATGCCGATCTTGGCCTCGTTCGGCGTGATCAGGCCCGGGCAGTTGGGGCCGATCAAGCGCGTGGCGGTGCGGTCGAGGTAGCTGCGGACCTTCAACATATCGAGCGCGGGTATGCCCTCGGTGATGCACACCACCAGGGGGATGCCCGCGTCGGCGGCTTCCAGCACCGAATCGGGCGCGGCCTTCGCGGGCACGTAGATGATGCTCACATTGGCGCCCGTCGCCGCGACCGCCTCGGCCACGCTGTCGAAGATCGGGACGTTGCCGACCGCCCAGCCCCCGCCCTTGCCCGGCGTGACGCCCGCGACGACGTTGGTGCCGTACGCGATCATCTGCTCCGTGTGGAATTGGCCCTCGCGACCGGTGATGCCCTGCACGACAAGACGAGTCTCTTTGTTGACAAGAATGCTCATGCGGTCCTCCCCTTGGCTGCGGCAACCGCCTTCTGCGCGGCCTCTGCGAGCGTGTCGGCGGTCAGCATCTGCGCATCGGCCAGGATGGCGCGACCCTCCTCGGCGTTCGTTCCGACCAGGCGCACCACCATCGGCACCTCCGTGCGCACCTCATCCAGTGCCAGGAGGATGCCCTTGGCCACCTCATCGCCGCGCGTGATGCCACCGAAGATGTTGAACATCACCGCCTTGACGTTGCGATCGGACAGGATGATGCGCAGTGCAGCCGCGACCTTGTCGGCCTTCGCGCCCCCGCCGACGTCCAGGAAGTTGGCCGGCTCCCCGCCGTACAGCTTGATGATGTCCATCGTCGCCATGGCCAGGCCGGCACCGTTGACCATGCAGCCGATCTCGCCGTCGAGCTTGACGTAGCTCAGGCCGTTAAGGCGCGCCTCCTTCTCCTCCGCGGTCTCTTCGTCCTCATCCCGCATCGCGGCCAGCTCAGGATGACGGAACAGGGCGCTGTCGTCGAGGAGTATCTTGCCATCCAACGCCTTGAGCGTGCCGTCTCCCAGAACGGCGAGAGGGTTGATCTCAGCCAGGCTCGCGTCGATGCCCATGTAGCAATCGTAGAGGTTCTGGCAGATCTTGCTGAACTGGGCCATCTGTTCCTTCGGCAGTCCGATGCCCAGGGCGATGTCGCGCGCCTGGTACTCGCGGAGGCCCAGGCAGGGATCCACGGCCACCGTGACGATCTTCTCCGGCGTCGTGGCTGCCACCTCCTCGATATCGATGCCGCCGGCCGACGACGCCATCACGACCACCCGGCGCCGGGCGCGATCGAGAATCATGCCGAGGTAGATCTCATTGCGGATGTCCGCGGCCGGATCGATCAGCACCTTCTTGACGGTGAGGCCCTTGATGTCCATGCCCAGAATGCGGCCCGCGACTTGTTCGGCCTCCTCCGGCGTCCTGGCCAGCTTGATACCGCCGGCCTTGCCGCGGCCGCCGACCAGCACCTGGGACTTGACGACAACCGGTCCGCCCAGCCGCTCGGCGATCTCGCGAGCCGCCGCAGGGCTCGTGGCGACATCACCCGAAGGTACGGGAATGCCGTACTGCCCGAAAATGCGTTTGGCCTGGAATTCCTGCAGTTTCAATGCGCGCCTCCTTTGCGAAGATAGAAGATCGACCCCCGTGGCCAACCTTCGGACGAAATCCGACAGCTTACACGCTGGTTCCTTCTCAGTCAGTTTGCACCAGGGCCGGGAAGACGATCACCCGGTGAGAGTCGCCGTCGGCGATGACCACATTGCCATTCGGTGCGACTGCGACGCCGGTAGGCAGCGTGAAGGACATCTGGTCGTTCCCGTACAGCCCCCAGGTCGCCACGAACTTGCCGCTCGTATCCCAGGCCAGCACGCGATAGTTCTCGGGATCGACGGCGTACAGCATCCCGCGCGCTTGATCCACGGCCACCGCCGGCTTGTTCACCACCGATTGGCTGGCCCACCCATTGACCGGCCACTGGGCTTCGTAGGCGAAGTCGGCACTGAAGCGCTGGATGCGCCGGTTCCAGGTGTCTGCCACGTACCACTTGCCGTCGCCGTCGTGTGCCAGGCCGACCGGCTCATCGAAGCGGCCGTCGATCACGCCGCCGCCACCCCACTGCTCCAGGAACTGGCCGTCCGGCGAGTAGACCTGCACCCGCTTGTTGCCGGTGTCCATCACCGAGACGTTCCCGTCCAGCCCGACCACGACCGTGCGCGGCCCGTAGAAGAGGCCGGCCTGCCCCAACTCGCCGCCCGTCGATCCGAATGCGCCCCAGGAGGTGACGAACTGGCCATCGGACGTGAACTTCTGCACGCGGTGGTTCCAGGTGTCGGAGACGTAGACGCTGCCGTCGTCGCCCACGGCAATACCCCACGGCTCGTTGAACTGGCCGCGGCCGCCGTCGACGCAGCCTTCGCCCGTATCGAGCTTGCACGTCGAACCCCATTCGCGCACGAACACGCCGCTCGCGTCGAACACCTGGACGCGGTTGTTGCCCGAATCAGCGACGTAGATGTTGCCCGAGCGATCGACCGCAACCGCACGCGGGAAGTTGAACTGCCCAGGCGTCGAGCCCGGCTGGCCCGTGGTCCCGAGTTGCTGGATCGCCGCGATCTGACGCTGGCCCGCAAGGTACGGATCGGTGACGACTGCGGACTCGCCCGTTCCGCCGGCAGTCACAGGCGTTCCCCAATCCCACACCTGGGCGGCGATGTCCTTGCGCACGAACATCGAGAAGCGATGGATCGGGTCCCACTGAGACGTCTGGGTCGTGTACTTGCGGTGCAGGACCACGTCCCAGAACTGGCCGCGTTGCACGGGATCGCGCAAGCCATCCCGGATGCGCGCCCAATTCAGGCCCTTGTAAGTCTCGCGCGGCCACCAGATGAGCCGGTAGTTGAATTCGTAGTACCGATCGCCGAGATACGGCTTAGCCTTGGACAGGTTCTTATCGCCCACCAATACGACAGGAGACTCCATGGCATCACGCGACGGACTGGCGCCGTAGTACACCTTGTTCGGATAGTCGCGAAGGTACCACTCCAGTGGCCACGTGGAGTCATCATCGTACGCTACACGAATCGCCCAATCGCCGGCCGTCTTCCGCGAGATCTCCTCGATCTGCGCCATCGCCAGCTTGATGTCCGGCGTGGCATGGGCATACACCATCGGCTCGGTGGGGTAATCGTAGTTGATGAAATTGAACCTGTACGAGACGCCCACGGTCAGCACGAGCAGGATTGCAGAGAGGGCCGTCACTGCCGCCGCGACGCTACGGCGCCAACCGAGCGCCATCACGCGGTCGTAGAGGAAGTAGATCAGCACGAGAAGTGCAACCAGGGCAAGGAGCCACTGCGCCGTGTTGCTGAGGTCAGCTACGGACACGCCCGCGAACGGCTTGCGCGTCGATGTGGGCAGGAGCGCCTTCAATGCCACGAGTAGCAACGGAATCATCAGCATCAGCCAGAGGACGCCCTTGCGCAGCGCTTCCCGCCAGTTGACGCCGTCGATGACCCGCCCGATCCACCACCCGCCGATCGGCGCCATGGACATCGCCATGTAGACCGTATGCCACGCCATCTTCTCGCCGACGTAGGTGAACACGGCCCACGTGGCTGCCGGCCAGAAGACGAGAAAGGCCACGAACAGGGTCGTGACGGGCAGCGGAGCGACGCGGGCGACCTCCGGACCGCCTGACTGCAGTGACTCGCCCGGCAGGCCTGCCCCAGGGGCGCCGGCGCCAGGCCGGCTCTCTCGTTGCTCCCCGCCGCGCAGCGCAGCCTCGCGGCGTTGCGCCGACAGCCAAACGACCGCGGCAATCGATCCAATCCCGCCCAGGACCCAGGGGAGGAATTCGTACAGCGGCACCAACAGGTAGAAGTAGTACCACGGCTGGCCGCCGCGCATCACCTCCTGCTGGTCGATCCAGTAGCCCAGCGAACCGATCAACCCCGTTCCGACGCCCTGCCCGTTCGTCAGGAAGGTGGTGAAGAAGAGCAGCTCGATGGCCCAGAACGCGCCGGCCGCGATGAACCAGCGCTGCCGCAGCCACAGAAAACCGAACACCCCGCTCAGGAGCGCCAGAATGGACAGAACCAGGAACCCCTGCCATACCAGTGAGAGCGTGATCTGGCCGGGGTTGTTGAACTGACTGATCTGCCAGCCGAGCGCCTTCAGGATCACGGCGGAGAGGAACGGCATGACGAGGGTGAACAGCAGCACGATCAGGTCCAGCTCCGCGAAGATACGCAGCTCCCGGCGCCACTGGGTGATGGCCATGGCGGATGCGAGAAGGACCAGTGCGAGCCCGAGGCCCATGGCCCCGAAGCCGATCACACGCTGCTTGAAGATCTCGAACAGGAGGCCGATGACCAGCAGCGGCAGCCCGGCGGCCATCAGGCCGCGGAACGTGGCCCGCCGGCCCTGCCAGCGCTCGCCGGGCCACGCCGCAGTCCACAATTGGGCGATCAGTGCCAGCAGAAGGAACATGCCGAAGATGGCGCCGAAGATGAACGACGCTTCCATGGTGAGGAAGGCGAAAGCCAGCGCCACGGCCGTGCCGACGAGCCAGGGGGTCGATCGCGTCTCCAGGTAGCGGAACATGCAGATCACCAGGATGACGAGCAGGCTGGTGAGCATCACCTCATCGCGGATGTACCGGCTGTGATACAGCAGGGCCGGCGAGACCGCGTACATCGTGGCGGTCAGGAAGGCGCCGGTACGTCCCAGCCAGCGGCGCATGAGCCACACCACTGCGACCATCGCGACGCCGAAGAGCGCCACCTGGATGCGCGCGCTCCAGTCATTCACGCCGAAGAGGAAGTACATCGCCGCATTCAGGATGAACTTCAGCGGGCCGTGCATCATCGGCTGGTGCTGATAGCCTCTGCCGTCATACAGCTGAAACGAGTAGACGGTATGAAGGCTCTCGTCGTGGCTCATGGCGCGCGCGCCGAGCATGATCGTGCGGGACAGGAGCGCAACGAGCACGAGCGCGATCCAGGCGAGCTTCTCGCCATCGAGTCTCAGAAACGCGACCAGCGCCCGATCGAGCAGTCCTGGCAAATCGGGCTCCGTGTACGCCCGAGATGGTTCCACGTCATGCATCATGTTCACCGTTGCTGGTTAGTATTGATCCACAGAATGACGCCCGTCTTCTGTGCGGGCGTGCGATCCTCGCGGTAGAGCAGCCAGCGCAGTAGCGCGCCTCTGTTCGGGATCTGGGCAGGCGTCCAGTGCTGAACGACGGCGAACTCCGCCCCGCGATACCCGTCCAGCCGAGGCTGGTCCTCCTGCGGCGTGATCACCAGGCGCGCCGGATCGGCCGGCACCGACGCGGTAATGCGCAGCTGTTCGAAGTCGCGCAGCTGCCAGCGCAGCATCGGGAGCATCGAGCTCGTTCGCAGGTCCGGCCACGCGACGTCGATCCGCGCGTCGCGGCCGCCGCCGGTCAGGCCACCCAGATCGGAAAGTGCGCGCTGCAGATCGGCCAGATCGGTCGCTGCCACTTCGTGCAGGGCCGCAGGTTGGCGCCACGCGCCGCGGTCGAACGACAGGGAGGTCATCTGCGACGTCGACCACGCCAGCCCGATGGCCAGAAGCAGGACCGGCAGCGCGGCCCGAACGATCTGCCAGCTGTCCCACGCGCCGTACGCGACCCACCCGATGACGGTCATCACGAACGCGGCGATGCCCACGGCCACGTACAGCGAGCGCCATTCGGCTGGGTTGGCCGGGTTCAGCCCGCTGGGGATCGCGATCGACGCGGCGAACAAGAGCGCGGCGCTGGCCAGCAGTAACAGCCACGGGTCGCGCTCCCCGCGCCACTCGTGCGCGTGCGCCAACAGGCGCGCCACCACCGGGCCAGCCAGGAGCGTCAGTCCCAGAACAATCACCGGGAGATCCAGGGGGTCACGACCCCGTCCCACCAGCGCGACGACGATGGCGACCGCAGTGGCCGCGGAAGCTGACCGGCCCCACCGCTCGCGGCGACGCAGCGCCGAGAGCACGCCGGCGGTGCCGAACGCGACCAGGAGCAGTTCGTTGAGCAGGAGCCGCCAGGATAGTTCGAGCACGCCGTACTCGCCCGAGCCGGGCCGCAGATCCGCGAGCCAACGGCCGGAGAGATCGGCGGCCGCGGCGAGCCCCACCGGCTCCGAACCGAACGCGGTCGCGATCAAGGCAGCGATCCCCAGGCCGGCCAACAGGCCGCGGCGGACCTGCCGGGAGCCGCCCATCCAGCCCGGGATCTCAGGGCGATACACGAGTGCTGCTGAGCCGGCTGCGAGAAGAAAAGTGTAGGCGTTCGGGCCGGATAACAGGAGAAGACCGAGCGCCAGACCCAACGCCAAACCCCGGCCCCGCCGATCGCGTGGAGACGCGAGCGCAGCCAACCAGGCCAGCGCGGCCGTCGGGACGAGTGCATCGCCGACCGCCAGGCGGCTGCTCCACACGGCAAGCGGCGAGATCGACCATAGGAGGGCTGCCACGAGCGCTCCGCCCCTCGACATGCGATGGCGGAGCCAATAAAAGAGCAACGGGGACATGCCTCCCATGAGCGCAACCCAGAAGCGGGCCGAGCCATCGCCCGGACCGGCCACCGCAAAGGCCAGCCGCTGCAGGGCATAGAGCAACGGGCTGGCGCCCGCGAGGTCGGGGGAACCTCCCTGCGCTGCCAGAAGGGCCGGCAGGGCCTCCACGGCCTCCACCGGCGCGAGCGGAACGGCGCCCAATGCTCCCAGCCGAAGGACGAGGGCCACGATGGCCGCAAGACCATAGCCGGCGCGCTCGAGCGTGAGCCACTCTGCGCCCGAAAGGTGTGTGATCCAGGGCTGGAGGCCGGCGCTGGCGGGCCGGCTCTGCGGCGCCCGTTCCGAACGATCAGCGAGCATAGATGCGCACCCCATCGACGTCATAGACCAGCTTGAGCGCCGCGTCGAAGCGTGCCAGCGCCGCATCCGAAACGCCGTACTTGCTGCGCTCCAGTGCACCGACATAGACGTAGTCCACCTGCCAGACGTCCAGGATCCCTCCTAACTCGACGGTTTGGGCAGTCCGATAGATGTCCTCCAGGGCTGCGGGCCGCATTGCGGCGACTGCATCATACCCTTCGTTGCCCCGCCACTGACGCTCGTGGAAGTCCCAGCCCAAGAGCGTCGGATTGCCGGTCGACATCGACACGCGTCCTGCGCCCTCGGGGCTATACGAGCCCCCGCTTGCTTCGACGACCACCGCGTCGCCCGGCACGTTTGCCCGCAGCCACTCGATCGCCTTCACGTCCGCAGGGCGATCGCGACGAAGATACGCGAGGCCGTCGAGGGTT
>CAZMIS010000101.1:0-11000 GCA_964566325.1 uncultured Anaerolineales bacterium | reverse complement strand
TCTGTATCGTGGCAGGGATCAGGGGACGGGGCAGGCGCAGCCCGGGCGGGCAGCAGCGCACCGACCACCGCGCCTGCCAGCACCAGCACCGCGCCGGCCAGGAATCTTGGCGCGATCTCTTCTCCGGCCAGCGCCGAGGCCGCGACGATGGTCACGAGCGGCGAGACCACGAAGCCGTAGGACGCGGCCGTGGGAGACCAGGCATGCACCACGTGAAGGTACAGGAGGAAGGCGCCCACCGACACCGGGAGGACCAGGTAGGCGAGTGCGGCCCAGGTGCGCGCCTGCACCGGCGCCACCCACGCCTCACCCGCGGCGAGCGACGCGATGCCCAGGATCGCGCCTCCCACCGTCACGCCGATGGCATTCGTCATCACGACGGGGCTGGGCGGGAACCACTTGACCAGTACGCCGCCCTCCGCGCTCAGCGCCGCGCCCATGAGGATGGCGGCCATGTGGGGCAGGGAAGTCTGCCCGTTGGCCGGGCTCGCCGCGGTGATCGCGATGCCGGCCACGGCCAGGGACGCGCCCAGCAGCCCGCGCCGCGTGATGCGCTCGACGCCGTGCAGCGCGGAGAGCAAGACGCTCAGCAGCGGGATCGTAGCCATCAGGATCGAAGCGCGGCCGGCCGGCGTGGCCACGAGGCCCCAGTTGATGAACAGGAAGGCCAGTCCCACCGTCAGGGCGCCGTACAGCAGCGCGCCGAGCAGGGCGCGGCCCCGCGGGAGCGGCACGTGCTTGTAGAGGACGATGCCCCACAGGATCAACGCGGCCAGCCCGAAGCGCAGGGCGGCCATGGAGAAGGGCGCCAGCTCCGCGTAGGTCATGCGGATCGCCACCGGCGCGCCGGCCACGAAGAGCGTGAAGAAGAGGAACGCGACGAGCGCCGAGCCCTTCGGCGCGGCGGCGGTCGTGCGGTTGTTCTGCACCATCGGTCGATCTCCGGGGCCGCAGCCCCACCCGGGTCGGGATGATCGCCTGTCGATCTGGTACAGATCGTAAACAAGTCTGGCGCAAATGGCTGTAAGCCGTCTTCCTACGACCGGGACAGCAGGGGGTTGCAGCCAGGAGACCTGCGAGCTTGATGCCTCACCCAGGGTATTGTTGCGCTAATCCAGGACGTGCTTGCTGATGGCCTTGTTGAAGGCGACGATGTCGAAGCCGCCCCGGATCTCGAAATGGATCCTGCCGATCGAGCTGATGTAAATCTCCAGCTCGCAGTCACGATCCAGCGCGCCTGCAGTCTCCACGGAGAACGTCTGCACCTTGCTGAACGGGATCGACGTGTAGTCGACCTTCTTGCCCGTGAGACCCTGCACGTTCGCCGCGATGATCCGCTTGTTCGTGAAGACGAGTTGGTCCCGGATGCTTCGAAACACCGACAGGACCTCCTCCCCATCGATGAGGAAGAGCCTGATAGGATCGAGCATCTGGTTGGCCGGGATCGGCTCGAGCTTGAAGATGCCACCTTTGGAGAAGTCAATCATGTCCTCTCCCGAATTGTTGTTTCCGCGCCGCCGGCTCTCCGGACTTCCCTGTAACTGGCGGGCAGATCACGCGCCTGGCAGGTCAGAGCCATCATCTGCGCTCAGGTGATGGGCGGATCAAACTGGGCGCCTAACTTCAGGGATAGAAGCCTTGCCTGCAACTCGCGAAGACTCTCAGAGTCGGGGTCGAGCTCCAGATCGGCCGTGACCTGCGCGAGCGCCGCATCCACACCTTCGACCCGCAGAAGATACCCCGTGCGAAGAGATCGCAGGTCGCTAAGTAGTCGATTCTCGTTCACCCATGGCTCGACCAACCGGATCACATGTTCAATGTCGCTGAGCGCCTGCGTCCATTTCTCACAGGCCGCATGCGCCGCTGCACTGGCCAGCCAGGCCAACGCGGAGTGGGTGTCGAGCTCAACTGCCTTCGAGGCAGCGCGCAGCGCCTCGCCCGGCTGTTGCGCAGCGAGAGATCTAAACACCAGGTTGAGCCACAAGTCGATCTGTCCAGGTTCCAACTCAGCCGCGTGGCGCGCGGCCTCGAGCGCCCGGTCCACCTTCCCGGCCTCGCTGTACAAGTCAGATAGCAGTCTGAGAAGTCCAGGCTCGGGAGCGCTCTCTGCGAACGGCTCCAGCACCGACAGGGCGCGTTGGTGATCCCCGCCCTTCTGCAGCAGTTCGGCAAGCTGGATCGCAAGCTCATCATCTTGCGGCGAATGCGCGAAGCTCTCTTCCAGGACAGAGATGGCGCGTGCCAGGCCGCGCGGGGTTTGCGCCAGCGCATCGGCATAAGCGCGGCGCGCGGACGAATTATTCACGTCTGCGGCGATCGGCTTGAGGCGCCTCGCTGCCGCTGCGTGTTTGCCGCGTGCAAGCAGGAGCATGCCCAGGGCCAGGCTCGCCTCCTCCGACTCCGACGCCAGTTTGCACGCGCGGCGGAGTTCCTTTTCGGCTGCGGGGAGCTGGCCCATCTCGTGCAGGGTCAATCCCAGCAGCAGCGCAGCCTGATCGCCGTCCGGCTTGAGCTTGGCGGCACGACGCAGTTGTTGCAGGGCGTCATAGAAGTCACCGAGCTGGCGCAGTGCGACAGCCGCAGCCAGGCGACCTTCGTATTCCTCCGTGGGACTGAGCTTCACCCTTCGCATGACCTACTTATCCTCGACCCGGCGCAAGCCGCGGCCCAACGCAACAAGCTGTTCGATCTCCACCGCAGCCTCCTCCGACCGGTACAACCGACGGCGTTCCTGCAAGAACGTCTGCGAGGTCTCCTGCACCTGGCGTTGAATGCTCTGCCGGAGCAGCGTCTGCTGCACGAGTCCGTCCTTGAGTTGCGAACTCTCTTCGATCTTTGTCGTCAGCAGGTCCACGGCCTGGCAGAACACGGACATGAGCGGGCTGCTGCCGCATGTCATGTGCAGTGCCTCGCGCACCTGTTCGGCGTGGGCCAATGCGTCGCGCTCATAGCCGCCCTCGGCCGCTGCGGCCACCTGCTCCAGGAGATTGCCGAGCCAGTTGGCGAAGAGCGTCTCATCAACTTCCCTGGCCTCGGTCCGCAGGCCCGCCAGCGACAACGCGTGCCAGGCAGCATCACTCAGTTGAGACCAGGCCGGACCGGGCAAGTCGCGCGGCGCGGCTTTGGCCGCCGGGCCGCCGCCGCTCACCGCGCGTGCCAACGATACGTTGAGGAAGGCATTCAGGCTCACACCCTCCCGATCCGCTCCCTCGGCCAGTTCCCGGTGCAGCGAACGGGGCACGCGCACCATGAACTTCCCACTGTACTCCCCGGCGGGACGCGGCTCCGGCACAGGCTGACCGTCCTCCAAGGTCGTCTCGATCCACGCGACCATCGCGTCCTGGATCATTGCGCCCAGTTCATCGAACGTGTCCGCCTCGGTCATGCAGCCCGGCAGTTCCAGGACGCGGCCGAACCAAACGTCGTGGTCGTCCGCCACATCGTGTACGACTTCGATCGTATAAGGCAGTTTCAGATAGTCGTCGATCGTCTTGGTGACCATTGTTGGCGCCTCATGTTTGTCGGCTTAGTCTTCGCTCTGATCCATCTCGTCGAGCAACTGAAGCAGCGTCTTAACGTAGGCTTCACGGATGAAGGGACGCCGGTACGGGATCGTGATGCGGTACGTTCGTAGTGTGTAGACCGCGTGGCTCGTTCCTCCCTGGCGCTTGGCGAAGCCCAAGTACAATAGCAGAGCGTCCACGTCCTCGAAGCGCACGCTTTTCGGATTGTTGCCCCAGCGCGCGATCGCCTTTTCGCGCCGGCTCATGATTCGACCGCCATCGTATCACGCATCTGACGAAATGTCCAGTGGTTTGTGATCATTTCCGAGGCCTCTTCGATAAGTTGATACTATATATGGTACACGCCGAGCGTCTACTCCGCCGCCAAGATCAGGCGCCCAGATCCTCCGCGATTGCGGCGAACTGCTCCAGCGCGGCCTGCAGGTCCTCCACGATCTCCGCGGCCAGCGCGTCGGGCTCGGGCAGGTTGGTGCTGTCCTCCAGGCTCTCGTCGCGCAGCCAGAAGATGTCCAGGTTTACCTTGTCGCGCGCCGTCAGCTCGTCGATCCCGTACGCGCGCCAGCGGCCCTGCGACTCGGCCTCCGACCAGGTGGCCTCCCGCTCGTGCCGGTTCTCGGGATGATAGCACGCCACGAACTCGTCGAGATCCGCACGGGTCAGCGGGTTCTGCTTCAGGCTGAAGTCCCGGTTGGTGCGCAGATCGTAGATCCACAGTTCCTTCGTCCACGGCGTCTCGCTCGCCGGCCGGCGATCGAAGAAGAGCACGTTGGCCTTGACGCCCTGCGCGTAGAAGATGCCGGTGGGCAGGCGCAGCAGCGTGTGGACGTCGCACTCGTGCAGCAGCTTGCGGCGGACCGTCTCGCCCGCGCCGCCCTCGAAGAGCACGTTGTCGGGCACGACGACCGCGGCCCGGCCGTTGATCTTCAGGATCGTCTTGATGTGCTGCACGAAGTTGAGCTGCTTGTTGCTGGTCGAGGTCCAGAAGTCGTCCCGGACGATCACCTGCGACTCGCGCCTGGCCTCGCCGTCCTCGTTGACGAACGTGACGCTGGACTTCTTCCCGAACGGCGGGTTGGTCAGCACGATGTCGAACCGGTCGCCCGGGTCCGCGGCCAGGCTGTCGGCCACGCGAATCGGCGACCGTAGGGGCGGGGTCTCCCCGCCCATCTCCCCGCCCTGGCCGCCGTTCGCACCGATGCCGTGCAGGTAGAGGTTCATCACGCACAGCCGCGCGGCGCTGTCCACGATCTCCCAGCCGTGTAGGGCGCGATGTCGCAGGTGACCCCACTGCTCGCGGTCCAGCGTGTGGTGTCCCTTGATGTAGTCGTGGGCGGCGAGCAGGAAGCCGCCGGTGCCCGCGGCCGGATCGCAGATCGTCTGGCCCGGCGCCGGCCGCATCACGTCCACCATCGCCTTGATCAGCGGCCGCGGGGTGAAGTACTGTCCCGCGCCCGACTTGATGTCCTGCGCGTTCTTCTCCAGCAAGCCCTCGTAGATCTCGCCCTTCACGTCCATGTCGAGGCCGATCCACACCTCGCCGTCGATCAGGTCGATCAGGCGGCGCAGCTTGGCCGGGTCCTGGATCTTGTTCTGCGCCTTGCGGAAGATCACCGGGATGAGGCCGGAGCCGGTCCCCAGGCTGGCCAGGATGTAGCGGTACTGCGTCTCCAGCGCTTCGCCGTCGAGGCGCAGCAGGCTGCGCCAGCCGAGCTCCGCGGGGATCGCGCTGGTCTTGCCGAGCTCCTGCTCCTGCTCGTCGGCCATCTTGAGGAAGAGCAGGTAGGTCAGTTGCTCGACATAATCGCCGTACGAGACGCCGTCGTCGCGCAGGACGTTGCAATAGTTCCAGAGTCGCTGGACGATGGTCGCGGGTTGGGTGGACATGCTCGCTCTCTCGCGTGTGAGTGTGCTTTGGCGTCAGGCACGCTCGGAGCGTGCGAACGGACGAACCAGGATCGATAGCAGTTCCTCCGCAACGAAGGCGCGGCCATAGCGAGCATCGCCAGCCTGGCGCAGTATGCCCGCCTGTACCAGGCGCTCGATGTTTTTCTGCGCAGCGGGGTAGGTCATCCCCAGCAGCCTCTGCGCCTGCGGTATGGTCAGGATGGGAGCTGCCAGGAGGCTATGAGCAAGACGCAGGCTGGTCGTGGAACGGCCCAGTCCACTCAGGCGTTGCTCCCAATCCATCTGCAGGTCTTCGAGCTCTTTGATCCGCCGGTTTGCGTCATTCGCCTGCTGCATCACGCCATCAAGGAAGAAATCCACCCATTGACGCCACGAGCCGTATTCGCTGACCGCCTGCAGCAGATCGCAATATCGATCGCGATGCTGATCGAAGTACGCGCTGAGGTAAAGCAGGGGGAGCGGAAGGAGCCCCCAATCAACCAGCAGGAGCGTGATGAGCAGCCGGCCCATGCGTCCATTGCCGTCGATGAACGGGTGGATCGCCTCGAACTGGTAGTGGATGAGGGCCAACCGCACCAGCGGAGGGTATGGGTCGTCGCGTTCACTGATGTACCGCTCGAGCGCATCCAGAGCGGGCAGCATCTCGCTGACCGGGGGTGGCACGTAATCGGCATCGTAGATGCTGTCCTGCGAGGAGCCGATGTAGTTCTGGCGGTCCCTGAACTCGCCAGGCATCGCACGGCCGCCCCGGACGCCCTGCATCAGGTGTTCATGCGCTTCTCTGATGAGCCGCAAGCTCATCGGCAGGGATGACAGCTTCTCGAGAGCGAACTCCGTCGCCCCTACGTAGTTCAGGACCTCCTGAACATCGCCCGCCGGCAGATCGACGGTCAAGCCAGGCAGTGGCATCTGTCCGGCCTCGAAGGCGTACAGATCCGCCATGTCGGCCTGTGTTCCCTCGATGCGGGATGACGACACGGCTTCGCGGCGCAGGAACGGACTTATGAGCAGGTGAGGGTTGGTTATCCGGCGGCCGAGCGCAGCAAGCTCGCCGATGGCATAGGCAGACTCGGACGATCTGCGCAGCAACTCGAGATCGACGTTGAGCCGCGGCGGAAGCGGATTCGGCACGAATGCAGCATAGGGCCGGTCCCCGTGCTGCACTTCGATCAGCCGACCGCTTGGGCTCTCACGGAAATGCTGAAGGTTCATGAACTCATACCTATGTTGAATTCGCTCGCGCAGAATTAAACAACGAGCCGGTTAAGTATAATTCAGATCCGGATGTTGTGCCAGGCCAATGTCCCTCTATTCCTGACAGAAACGGACACTCTGCGCTGCGGGATTGAGTTGGTCCTCGGTCCACCGCGCAGGATTGTCCGCGATGTACTGGCGGATACGAGCTAGTTCCGCCTCGTTGCGGATCACGTGTTCCCAATAGTTGCGCTGCCACACTGGCGACCCAGGCATGTCGCGGAGTGCATTGACGCGTTTGGTCACGGATGCCTTGTAGCCGGCCATGACTGCGCCGAGTGAATGTGATGGCGGACCTGGTAGACCCGGATGTTGTTCAGGCAACCGATTGCGTGGATCGGCCGCACGATCATTCGTTTGTAGGGGCGACCGGCCGGTCGCCCCTACGTTGTGGACGATGCGAACGATGCCGTGAACGTGATTGGGCATGACCACAAATTCGGAATCGTGCAGAACGACCTCGCAGCGGATGTCAGCTGATCGGAACCATTCATCGCGTGCGATCCCGCCGAACACCGATGCGACCAATGCGCCGCCAACGATGTCGCCAAACAGGCACTCGCGGTTGCACGTACAGATGGTGACGAAGTACGCGCCAGGCTGGGTGTAATCGTGGGTCGGCAGCCTTACGGAATGGCGATGACACCGTACCGGGACGACTGTCACGACATTCACCTCGGTAGGGGCGACCGGCCGGTCGCCCCTACGGTCCATGGTGCGCCGTCCTCGCGTGCGGTCGTTGCCGCTGTCGTATCGCTCATATCCTGCGCCACCAACCGCCCCTCAAATGCGCACTTCAACACTGCCTGGCGCAGCCGGCCCGCGCGCGCCAGGTTCGCCGCGATCGTCGCCTCTAGCGCCGCGACGACCGATAGCCGCCGCTCGATCTCCGCGACGATGCGATGTTGTTCGGGGAGGGGTGGCAAGGGCAACAGGAACCCGTCCAGCTGCGACGTAAACATGTGCTGTATGAGACTGCCGGCATTTAGGCTATCGACAAATCGTCGAAAGATAGGCGATTTGAACAACCAAAACACATATGTTGGGAGGACTATTACGGGTGAGAGTCGCGCGATGCGTTGATTCAACAGGCAACGCTCCGATGCATCCGTCATGCACACCCGTCCCAGGAATTCATCCTTCAGAGACTGCGCAGTGAGGTTGATTACCAGTTCACTCCCGCCCACCAAGTAGTGAGGAAAATCACGTGCCCATTTTTCGGACATATGGCGAGTATTCGCCTCCGTCCAGATCACCTTCCCGTGGACATCGAGGTTGCCTGGACGGAGGAGTCTTACACCGAAGGCCTGATACTGCTGGCTAGGAAAAGATCGACCATTTTGTGAGAACCCTATCTGTTTCCAGCTCGCCCAACACCACCCCGCCGGCAACTCGGGCAACCCATCCGTCACCGGCGCGGCCGGCTCGACGTACCGCTTCCCCGGATGCTCCGCCTCCCACTTTGCGCGGCGCTCGGCCAGGATGCGCGCCAGCAGGCGGCCGGCCAGCTCGTCGGCCGGGTCCTGCGGCGCGAGCCGGCCCTCGCACGCGGCCTTGAGCACCGATGCACGGTAGCGCTTGAGATTGGCCTGCACGCGCTTGAGCGCCGCGACGCCTGCGTCGAGCCGTGTGAACTGCTTCTCGATCTCAGCGACGATGCGGTGTTGTTCGGGGAGTGGAGGGAGGGGAATTCGCTGTGCGTACAGATCGTCGCGATTCAGACCAGGTATGGCGGTAGATCGATCCAGTGATTGAAGGTTCAGAGATCGAAGGCTGTAGTACAGGAATTCGAGAGTGACTACTGATGACGGTCGAGTGAAGTAGGTGGTATCAATAGGCCAACATGGAATCCTGGATAGATGCACAGTTCCCGCGGCGCCTTTGCGTCCAATGACAATGCAGGGCTCGTCGACGAGGGAATGGGCGTGATATCCCACAACGCCATTGGAGCCGTATACTGGGACTTCACCTGCTGCATTCCTGTCTCGTTCGGGCAAACCTTTGCCGTAGACGACCTCTACAACGTCGCCAATTCGCGGCATTGACCACCCTGGCGGCAGGGCGCCGCGTTCCTGTGTCATGTCGTCACGCGTCCCGTAGGGGCGACCGGCCGGTCGCCCCTACACCCACGGCGCTTAGATCTGGCGTGTGTGCCATGATGATCCATGCGTCGATCGTCCACACCCACCCTGGCGGCAGGGCGCCGCGTTCTTGTGTCATGTCGTCACGCGTCCCGTAGGGGCGACCGGCCGGTCGCCCCTACACCCACGGCGCTTAGATCTGGCGTGTGTGCCATGATGATCCATGCGTCGATCGTCCATACCCACCCTGGCGGCAGCGCGCTGCGTTCTTGTGTCATGTCGTCACGCGTCCAGTAGGGACCGGCCGGTCGCCCCTACAATCGTCATACGCACACCCGTCCTGTGCGCGGCGATCGCCAGTACATCGGTTGTGCACACGCGTGTCGCATCCATCACACCACCAACACCGCGTTCAACTCGTCCAGCAGGCTGGGCAGGCTGCGGCCGAACTGCTTGCGCGCGGCGAGCTGGCCGCCGCGATCGAAGAACTCGCCGAGGTCGAAGTCGTCGGGCGTCATGGCCAGGTTGACGCCGATGTGCTCCGCGATCTTGTCCAGCCACCAGCGCTGCGTCGCGGTGAAGTGCCGGCCCGCAGCCTCTTGCCCGTCCAGCCACGATTCGTACCGCTGCTTCACCACCCGCGGGTAGGGCGCGAGCTCGTCGTCGAGCTGCACCGCGTGACGCACCAGCGACACCAGGTCGGTCAGCACCCGCTGGCCGGCCGCACCGCTCACCCTGTCCTTCTCCAGCTGGACGTAGGCCCACCACAGCGCCTCGGTCGTCCAGTTGAGCTGCGCCTCGGCCAGGCGGCCCGCCAGCTCCTTCACCTGCGCGTAGGTCAGCCGCTGCTGGCCGTAGGGCCGGCCGTAGATGATCTGCAGCGCGGCAATCTCGTCGCGGTGCTCCTCGATGAACGCGCGGAACGATTCGACCGTGGCCCGGGCGCGGTCGGTGGCGGCCGCGTCGAATCCGGCCTCGGTCACCCGGTCGACGCTGACGCGGTCGATCACCTGCTCCGCGCGGTGCTGGATGCCGATCAACGCGCTGCGCAGCTGCGGATCGTCGAACGGCGCGGTGGCGCGCTCGACCAATTCGTCCGGCAGGGGCGACCGGCCGGTCGCCCCTGCGTCCCCGCCCGGGGTTTCCGCGATGTCCGGATCCACCGCGTCCAACAGCGCGTTGGCCAGGTCGCGCAGGGTGCGACCCTCGATCAACGGCGCCAGCTCGCGGCGATCTCCTTCGGTCAGCGTGCGCTCCAGCCGTGCCAGCCGGCCGGCGAGCGAGGTCAGGGTATCCGCGTCCCGCACGCCCCAGGCCACCATCTCCAGCAGCCTGGCAAACGACACGTTTCGCTTGCGCTCCAGCGTCTGGGTGTCGACCTTCTCCTGCTCCACCACGCCCACGGCATCCACGATCACGAAATGGGTCTTGGCGGCCGCGTCGGGTGTCACGGACTGCAGGTCGGTCGGATTGATCACGCGCGTGCCGCGGCCCAGCATCTGCTCGAACAACACCCGTGATTTCACCGGCCGCATGAAGAGCAACACCTCCAGCGGCTTGATGTCGGTGCCGGTGGAGATCATGTCCACGGTGACCGCGATGCGCGGGTGGTAGGAGTTGCGGAACGACGCGATGAGCTCCTCCGCGTCGACCCCCGTCACCCGGTACGTGATCTTCTGGCAGAACTCGTTGCCCTTGGCGAACTCCTCCCGGATGATGCGGACGATGTCCTCCGCATGGCTGTCGTCCTTGGCAAAGACGAGCGTCTTGGGCACTTCCGTGCGGCCCGGGAAGAGGTCGGTGAAGAGCTTGTCCCGATAGGTGCGGACGACCGCGCGGATCTGGTTCTCCGCGACCACGTCGCGGTCGAGCTGGCTGCCGGTGTACGTGAAGTCGTCGTCCAACTGCTCCCAGCGCACCGCACGGGTCAGCCGGTCGCGCTTGTCGACGAAGTAGCCCGCGTCCACCGTGCTGCCGCGCTCGGTGATCTCCGTGCGGATGCGGTAGACCTGGCCGTCGACGTTGACGCCGTCCGCCACCGCGCGGGTGCGCGGGTATTCCATCACCAGGTTGCTGCCGAAGAAGCCCAGCGTCTGCTTCGAGGGCGTGGCCGTCAGACCCACCAGGTGCGCATCGAAGTACTCCAGCACCTGCCGCCAGAGGTTGTAGATCGAGCGGTGGCACTCATCGGTGAAGACCATGTCGAAGAACTCGATCGGCAGCCGCGGGTTGTAGG
>CAZMIS010000100.1:0-11025 GCA_964566325.1 uncultured Anaerolineales bacterium | reverse complement strand
GGTCAGGTGGCCGACTCGCTGGGCGGGGCGGGGGGCGGGGGGGAGATGGAAGATGGAAGATGGAAGATGGAAGATTGTGGTCCGTCCAATGGGTCGGCGGCCCAGGCGATGCCAAGGGCGGCGAGGCGGGCGGGGGTGGGTGCGGTAGTGGCGGGGTCCCAACCCTTGAGCTCGTAGAGGGCGGTCATGGTGCGCTCGAAGTCGGGGCGCGAGATGCCCACGCCCTCCAGCGCGCCGTTCTCGAGGGGCGCGAACAGGCGGTCGGGCAGGGTGTCGTCGGCGCGGCCGAAGCCCTCGCGGACGTTGAAGAGGCGCGCGAGCGCGGTGGCGCGTTCGCCGATGCGCAGCAGATCTTCCGCGGTCACGTCCCAGCCGCTGGCGGCGCGCACCGCGGTCAGGACGTCGTCGACGGGGATGAAGGAGCGGGGGGCGGGGCCGAAGAAGCAGAGGCCGATGGTCCGCTCGAAGCTGTTCCAGTTCTCCATGAGCAGGTAGTTGTGGGCCTTGGCGGGGCTCAGCTCGCGTGGGGGCAGGGCCTCGGTGACGCCCAGCGGCTGCGCGCCCTTGAAGCTGAGGGAGTCGGGGTTGGCGAGCGCGGGGTCGTGCACCGCGGTGAGGTGGTCGGCGCCGGCCTCGTTGATGGCGTAGCCCAGCCCGAGCCCGACCTTGCCGCGCGGATCGTGCATGGGGAGCTCCTGGCCCTTAACGTGCATGGCGAATGCGGCCGCGCCGCCGCCGATGATGTCTGCCGCGCGCCGCACGCCCTCGGCCAGGACGTCGCCGATGTGCTCGCGGCGTGCGATGAGCTCGACGCAAGCGACCATGGCCTCCGCGTTGCCGAAGCGGAGGTCGAGCCCGCCGGTGTCGGTGGGGCCTATGAGGCCGTGCTCGAAGCATTCCATGGCGAAGGCGACGGCGGACCCGGCGGAGATGGTGTCGAGGGTGTAGCGGTTGCACAGCTCGTTGGCCTTGGCCACTGCCTGCACGTCGTCGACCGCGCAGTTGGAGCCGAAGCCGGCGACGGTCTCGTACTCGGGGCCGCCGTACGCGTCGCTGACCTGGTAACGGTCGTCGACCCGGACCTCGCGCTTGCAGCGCACCGCGCACGCGTAGCAGCTGCGCCGGCCGCTGAGGATCTCGCGCTCGTAGGTCTCCCAGCGCAGGCCGTCGACGCCTTCGAACGCCCCCTGGCGGAAGTTGCGCGTGGGCAGGATGCCCCCGGCGTTGAGGCCCGCGGTGAGGCCCGGCGTGCCGCGCACCTGGAGGTCCCAGGAGGAGGGGTGCTCCTTGACCGCCTTTGCCAGGCGCCGGCCGAGGTCGGCGACGGGGGCGGGGTCGCGGGCGGCGTCGAGCCACTTGCCGGAGCCGCGCACGGCGATGGCCTTGAGCTGCTTCGAACCCATCACTGCGCCCAGGCCCGAGCGGCCGTTGAAGTGGCGCAGCTCGTTGGTGAGTGCGGCGAAGCGCACGAGGTTCTCGGCGCCGAGGCCGATCTGCAGGATGCGGGCGAGCTTTTCGCCGGTCTCCTGGCGGATGACGGCCTGGACTTCGTCCGGGTCGTGGCGCCACAGGTGGCGCGCGTCCCGGATCTCGACCTGGTCGTCCCGGATCCAAAGGTAGACGGGCTGGGCGGCGCGGCCGGTGATGACGATGGCTTCCCAGCCGGCCATCTTGAGCTCGGGGCCCCAGAAGCCGCCAGCCTCTGACTCGCCGAAGCCGCCGGTGAGGGGAGAGCGCGCGACGGCGGAGAAGCGAGTGGCGGTTGAGAAGGGCGCGCCGGTGAGGAGGCCGTTGGCGAGGATGAAGTGGTTGTCGGGAGCGAGAGGGTCGACGCCCGGGGCCTGCTCACGCAGCAGGATGGCGGCGGCGAGGGCCTTGCCGCCGGGGTGGAGGCGGTAGAAGGCCTCGTCGAGCTCTTCGACCCAGGTGCGCTGCTGCGCCAGGTCGATGCGCAGGATCTTGCCGGAATAACCGTATCTCATGGTCTGCCTCTGCTTTGGACGGGCACGTCGTCCCAGGCTGCGGACGGGCGTCCTTCGACTGCGTTCCGGCCGAACCACTGGCCAGAACTCCGCTCAGGATGCCTGGTTGGGCGGGCACGTGGCCCGAGGCTACGGACGGGCATGGCCGGGCGCGGCCAGGACCGGGATGGTGGCGTTGGCCCACGGCATGACGCCGATGCGGAACTGGCGCACGGGCGAACCTGGGCGGTGCGCCAACCCGGGGAGGACGCCGGCGAGCGCGGCCGCCAGCTGGTCCTGCGCGGCCATGCCGGGCCGCGTGGCGGCCGGGTTGAGCAGGTAGCGCGCGGCCAGGTCGGGCGCCATCTCCGTGACGAAGGTGAGGTGGACGCGCTGCGCGTCGCGCGAGAGCAGGTAGGCCTTGTGCGGGCCGATGCGGAAGCCTTCGCCGGCGTAGCGCGCGAGGACGGCCTCGTGCGAGGTCATGCGCGGGTCGTCCATCCACCTCTCGTAGCCGCGACTGCCCGCGCCTTCGGGGCAGGCGGCCGCGACGATGACTGCGCCGCGGTCACGGGTGACGAGGGCCGCGTGGGCCAGGGCCTTCTGCGCCTGGTAGAGGTTGATGTCCTTGGGGTGGCCGCCGGGCGAGGCGATCACCAGGTCGAAGGGCTCGGCCACGGGAACCTGGTAGATGTCGCGTACGAGTGGGACGCCGGCGCGCATGACGTCGACAGGGTCGCCGGCCAGCACGTGAATGATGCGCCGTTCCTCGTCCAGGATGGCGTTGAGCGCATAGTCGACGCCCATCATCCGGCCGATTTCCTCCACATCCTGCCGGCACGGATTGTCGTCGTAGCGGCCGATCTGCGCGGCCGGGTCGGTCATCATCGCGTGATTGGCGCTGATGGTGGCCTTCCCAGCCAGCCCGATGGCCGCGCTCTTGACGCCGCCCGAGAAGCCCTGGAACTGGTGCGGCTCGATGTCGCCGACGACGATGCGCAGATCCGCCTCGACGAAGCGCCGGTTGGCCCAGACGGGGGCGCCGCGGGTTGTTTGGCCGAGGTGCACGAGGCCGGCGGGGTCGTCGGCGTCGTTGCTGATCACGGTGTAGCGCGCGAGGATCTCGGGCGGGATGACCTGGCCGAATTCGTCCCGCGGCATGGGGGCGTGCGCGCCGGTGGCGATGAGCAGGGTGACTGAGTCCGGCGCGTAGCCGGCGGCTTCGAGGCGGGCGAGGAGGGGCGGCAGGAGGACGCCGTGCGGCACGGGACGCGTCTTGTCGTTGACCGCGATCGCGCAGCGACGGGAGCCCCAGGCTGCAGCCTGGGAGCCCCAGCCCGTAGCCTGGGGGCCCCAGCCCGCAGCCTGGCCTGCCGGCAGAGGGGCGCGCGCCAACGCCTCCGCGACGAGGGTGGCCTCATCGGCCGCGGGGGCGACGGGACGCGGGGCGAGGACGGTGACTGCCGCATCGCCGGGCAGCGTGACGGTGAGCTCGGTGTGGCCGTAGGGCAGGCGGTAGGAGGACACAGCGACCTCTGGACAATGGAAGATCGAAGATGGAAGAAGGAAGATCGAATCTTCAATCTTCCATCTTCAATCGGAATCACGCGCTCTCGTACAGCTTCGTCAGGACGAATTCGTTGTGGCGCAGGGCCTCGGCCGAGGTGAGCCGGCCGCGGATGGTGTGCTCGAGCACGTCCATGGCTTTGTCGGCGGCCTGGTCGAGGTTGATCTCGATGCGGAGCAGGCCGGTGAGGTCGACGTCGATATGCTCCGCCATGGTGGCGACGGTCAGCGGGTTGGCGCAGAGCTTGATCACGGGCAGGATTGGGTTGCCGATGACGTTGCCCTGGCCCGTGGGGAAGTAGTGCACGACGGAGCCGGCCGCGGCGCACAGGGTGACCATCTCGGCGGCAGCCGAGGAGGAGTCCATGAAGTGCAGGCCGGGGCCGGCGGGCTCCTCAGCCATGTCCAGCACGCCGACGACGGGGCAGCGCCCCATCTTCTGGATGTTGCCCATCGCCTTCTCTTCGATGGTGGTCAGGCCGCCGCGGATGTTGCCCTCGGTGGGCTGCGAGCCCATCAGGTCGACGCCCTTGCTCTTCACCAGCGCCTGGTAGTCGTTGAAGAACTTCATGAAGCCGTCGGCAACTTCCTGGCTGACGCACTGGGCGGCGATGACGTCTTCGCCGCCGGTCACCTCGGTGGTCTCGCCGAAGATGAGGGTGGCGCCGGATCCGGCGAGCCGCTCGAAGACGCGGCCGACGGTGGGGTTGGCGGCCAGGCCGGAGGTGGTGTCGGATTCGCCGCACTTGGTGCTCATCCAGAGGTCCTTGACGGCGAAGGGCTCGCGCTGGAGCTCGTTGGCCCACTGGACGAACTCCTTGGCCTTGCGCGCGGCCTGCTCGATGGTCTTGAGGTCACCCTGGCGTTCGATGCTGAACGCGGCGACGGGCTTGCCGGTCTCGGCGATGCTGTCGGCGATGCGCTGGGCCCACTTGGGCTCGATGGCGATGACGACGACGGCGGCGACGTTGGGGTTGCGGCCGATGCCCGCCAGGGTGCGAAAGGTCAGCTCCAGGTCCTCGCCGAACTGCAGGCGACCGTACGGGTGGGGCAGGGCCATCGTGCCCTTGATCAGGTAGGATACGCCCTCGGCCGCCGCATTCGAGATGTCGTCCACGGGCAGGATGATGACGTGATTGCGGATGCCGAAGCGGCCGTTTTCGCGGCGGTAGCCGAGGAGTTGCATCTCCTCCGGCTTCCTGCCGCCGAGGGCCAGTCGCTCCGCAGGCTTGGTGGTGATGACCGGCGCGACCGCGTCTTCGAGGCTCCAGCGCATGGTCTTCAGGTTGTGCGTGTGCACGTGGCTGCCCTTCGGGATTGGGGCCACGACCTGGCCGATGGGCCGCCCGTATTTGAGCAGCTTGTGGCCCGCGGGCATGTCGTTCATGGCGACTTTGTGCCCCAGTGGCACGTCGGTGACGACCGTGATCGATCCTGCGGCCACGCCTTCCAGCGTGACGATGCCGACCTCTTCACCTGCGTACAGGTCGCGCACTGCAACACCGACGTCGTCGTGAGTCTCGTGGATGATGATGGCGTGTGACATGGTGCTCCTTTGTGATTGAAGATTGAAGATGGAAGATTAAAGATCGGTCGTTTTGATACTCTGTTGGATTAGCTTCGGCCTTCCTATGCCGGTTCGTAGCAGAGGCGGAAGCCTGTGTCGTCGCCGCGGTACATGGGGGCGGCCCAGCTCCGATAGGCGCAGCGGGCTTCGTTGCGCTCGCCGCGCCAGGAACCGCCGCGCAGGGTCTGCTTGCCGAGGTTGGCCTCGAAGCGCTCGGCGTTGGAGATGGCGCCGACGTCGTGCTGCTGGGGCAGGACGCTGGACGGATTGAGATCGTTGACGAGGACCTCGCGGCCGTCGGCGGGATCGTACGGGTAGGGGCCAAAGATGGACGAGCACCAGTTCTGGACGTTGCCCGCTGCGTCGGCGACGCCGAAGGGGCTGTCGCCCTGGGGGGAGAAGGCGTCGACCGGCGTGGGGCCCTTGCTCTTGCTCTCGCGGTTGTTGCAGCGCGCGCGGTCCCACTGGTTGCCCCAGGGGTAGAGGCGGCCGTCCGTGCCCCGCATGGCTTTCTCCCACTCCGGCTCGCTGGGCAGGCGGACGGGCAGCCCCGTCACCTCGCGCGCCCAGCGGCAGAAGGCCAGCGCGTCCTGGTAGGTGACGCCTGTGACGGGGTGGCCGGCCGCGTCTTCGGCATACGCGGCGTTGCGCCAGGTCTGGGGCGCGCGGTGGCCGGTGGCCTCGGTGAAGAGGCGGTACTGGGCGTTGGTGACGGGGTAGCGCATGATGTGAAAGTCGCTGACGTTCAGGGTGTGCTGCGGCATCTCATCGGCGCCGGCCTGACGGTAACTTGCCAGATCGCTGCCCATGACGAAGGGGCCAGCGGGGATGAGGACGAAATCCAGGTCAAGTGTTGTTGGCATGATGCTCCTCAGTTCTCCAGAAGATGATGTTGCATGACGTAGCGCACGAGGTCGGCGCTGTTGCGCACGGCCAGCTTGCTCATGATGTTGGTGCGGTGGACGGACGCGGTCTTGGGGCTGATGACGAGCTCGCGGGCGATCTCTTTGTTGCTCAGGCCCTCGACGACGAGGCGCAGCACCTGTTTCTCCCGCTCGGTCAGGCTGGGCGAGGCCTCGGCCGGGGAGGTGATGTCGGGCAGGGAGGTGTGCACCAACTGCTGGGCGACGTCGGGCTCGATGTAGGCGCCCTGTTCGAAGACCTGGCGGATGGCGTTGACGACCTCCCGCCCGCCGGAGCGCTTGAGGACGTAGCCGGTTGCGCCGGCCGCCAGGGCGGGGGCGATGTATTCCCGGTCGTCGTGCTGGGTCAGGATGAGGACTCTGACCCTGGGATGGCTGCGGCGCAGGCGCTGCGTGGCCTCGAGGCCGTTCATCCCGGGCATGGCCAGATCCATCAGCACGATGTCCGGCTCGAGCTCGGCGACCTTTTCCAACGCTTCCTCGCCGCTGCTGGCCTCGCCGACGACGAGGATGCCCGGCTGGCGTTCCAGCAGCGAGCGCAGGCCGTCGCGTAGGATCGCGTGATCATCCACCATCAGCACGCGGATCGCAGCCGGTGGGTCTTGCACCTCAGGCATCGGCATGCTCCAGACGGGACACAGAAGCCGGCTCTTCTCCGACAGCAGTCCCGGCGCGCAACGGCACCTGGATGTGGATGCGGGTTCCCTCGCCAGGCGCAGTGTCGAGGTCGAAGGTTCCGCCGATGAGTTCGACGCGCTCCTGCATGCCGATGAGACCGAGCCCGCGACTGCTGTCGAGCCCGCCACCGCGGTCCAGGGTGAGCGAGAGCTCGACCGCATCGAAGCCGTGACCGTCATCCTCAACCCGGATGTCGGCCCGATCCCCGCGCATGTTGACCGTGAGGCGGACGGTGCGGGCCATGGCGTGGCGCACGATGTTGGTGATGGCCTCCTGGACGACGCGGAACAGGGCGGTCTCGACCTCGGGCGGGAGGCGGCAGGCGTTCGGATGATCGCCTTTGCGGGAGCAGGTCTCCTTGATGACGACGCGCACGCCGGCGGGCTCGAGCCGGGACTTGGCGTACCAGCGGAGTGCGGGGAGGAGGCCGAGATGGTCGAGCATGGCGGGGCGCAGGTCGAAGATGAGCTTGTGGACGCCGTCCAGCGTGCTCTGCGCGACGCCGCGCATGCTGTCGAGCAGTTGGTCGACCTCGCCGGGCTGGGACAGGGCGGTGGCCTCTTCGGCGGCGTAGATGAGGGCGGCCAGGTTCTGGCTGATGTCGTCGTGCAGCTCGCGGGCGATGCGCTTGCGCTCTTCTTCCTGGGCGGTGATGACCTTGCGCAGCAGCTCGCCGCGCAGGCGCTCTTTGTGGTGCAATTCGGCATACAGCCGGACGTTCTCGACGGCGACTGCGATGTGGTTGCCGATGGCGGTCAGGAGGTCCTGCTCGTGCCGGTCGAACTCGCGCGGGGCGCGGGTGCCGATACACATGCTGCCGAGGGAGCAGCCGTGGGCCACGAGGGGGACGTGGACGAGGGTGCTGAGGTGCTCGAGGTGGATGGCCTGGTTGCGCTGGCTGCGGTAGCGCTGGACGTCGGGGACGACGACGAGTTGCTGGCTGTCGATGACGCCGCCGCAGGAGCCGTCGGTGAGCCCGAACTGCTTGACGAGGCGTGCTGCGCTCTCCGAAAGCCCGTGGTGGACCAGCAGCTCGAGGTTGCCGAGACTCTCGTCCCGCAGGAAGACGGCGCCGATGTCGACCGTGGTGAGGCGCAGCACCTCCCTGAGGGTGTGGCCGAGGAACTCGCGCAGGTCGAGGGACTGGTTGACCGCGCCTGCGACGGAGTTCAACACGGAGAGGTGCTCGTTGCGGCGTACGAGCGCCTCGGCGAGCGCGCGTTCGGCGGTCACGTCGCGCATGGCCTCGATGACGGCCACGATGGCGCCGTCGCCGTTGCGCAGCGGGGAGGCGACGATGTCCATGTAGCGGATGCCTTCGCCCTCCGGGTTCTCATAGCTGTGCGTCAGCTTGACCGGTTCGCCGCTGGCCAGGACGGCAGGCACGGGGCAGGCGCGTTGGTGATCGCTGCAGGGTTGGGCGCACGGGAAGATTTCGTGGCAGAACCGGCCGGTGATGGCTGCCGTGTCGCGTCCGGCCCACTTCTGGGCAGCGCGGTTGACCTGCTGCACCCGGTAGTCGAGGTCGACGACGATGATGGCGTCGCTCAGGCCCTCGATGATGTTTAGGGGATCGTAGATGGGGCGCGTTGCAGCGCCGGCCTCAATCCGCGTGTGAGCAAAGGGTGCGTTCATGTTTTTCTCGTTTGTGCCGCTGCTGTGGCTCGTTCGGAGGCGGGCCATTCGCAGTAGCGGGAGCGGCCGCAGCGCTTGCAGACGCCGGCGCCGCCGGCGCTGCCACCTTCGGCCTCCAGCTCTTCGCGCACGCCGTCGAATTCGCCCATCAGGTCGTACCACAGATAGGTGCGTCCGATCGTCACGCGCAGCGGCGTGTTCGGCAGCTTGAATGCCTGGCGGGCCTTGGCGCCGTCAAAGTAGAACATCTGCGACTCGAGCCTCAAGCGTGCGCCGGTCAGGGGCACGGGCCCCGTGGTCTGCGGCTGGAGCATGTCGGTTAGCCCGGCCGTTAACCCGACCACCCAGCGCGGCATTGCCTTCAGTTTCATCCCGCATCCGACCACCTCCGCGATGGTCTGGTAGAGCTGGACCAGGGTGATGTTCTCGCCCGCGACGATGTAGCGCTCGCCGATGTGGCCCTTCTGCACGGCCTCGATGTGGCTCTGGGCCGCGTCACAGATCGGCACCACGTTCTGGCCGCCCGGCGGGATGAAGGGCGGCGCGCAGTGTTTGACGATCTCGACAACCATCCCGCTGGAGACCTTGCGAATGTCGCGCGGGCCGATCACGGTCGTAGGATTGATGATGACGGCCGGCAGCCCCTTCTTCACGTACTCGAAGACGACTTCTTCGGCCAGGTGCTTGCTGTGGCCGTAGACGAATTGCTCCGGCTTGACGTTGAACGTGAAGCTCTCGTCGACCATCTTGTTCGGGTGGATGCCCATGGCCGCGGTGGAACTGGTGTGGATGACGCGCTCGATGTGCGCGTCCAGCGCAGCCGCCATCACGTTGCGGGTGCCCTCCACGTTGACCTCGTACATGTGGTCGACACCTTGCCGCCAATAGTCGACCACACCTGCGGCGTGAAACACCACGTCGATGCCGCGCATGGCAGCAGGCAGGGTGTCGGGCTGCATCACGTCGCCGGTGACGAACTCGAACGGTCCCTCTTCCAGCAGTACGCGGGAGGCGCCGGGCCGCTCGAGGATGCGAACGTCCCACCGCCGCTCGATGAGCCGTAGGGCGATGTTGGAGCCGATGAAGCCGGTCCCGCCGGTTACGAGTGCGCGTGGCATCCTGTCAATCTCCTAACGTGGTCGCAGCCGTGCCCGGCTGTTCCTGCGCCGCACGCCACCGCAGCAGCGCGTCGACCAGGGCCTCGGAAGCCTCTCCGGTCGTGTCGCCGACAATGCTCGCGCGGAGGCCCATCTCCTGAGCGGCTGCCGCCGTGGTTGGGCCGATGCAGGCGATCGCGGCGCCGCCCAACGCCTCGTTCAGCGGCCGATCCCCGAACATGGCGGCGGTGCCGCGCAGCGCGGAAGGGCTGCAGAAGATCGCGACGTCCACCCCCTCGCCGGCAACCTCGGCCAGCACCGCGGGATCGGGCTCGGCGGGCGCCACCGCGTACGCGACGACCTCGGTAACCGATGCACCACGAGCTGCCAGTGCGCGGGGCAGGTCGGGCGGCGCCTGGTCTGAGCGCGGCAGCAGCAGCCGGCGGCCTGCGACGTCGGGCAGCGCGACGGCCAGGCTCCTGCCCGTGGCGCGATCAGGTACGAAATCGGGCGTTAACCCGCAGGCGGCCAGCGCGGCCGTGGTCGCGGCCCCGATCGATGCGATGCGGACACCGGCCAGGCACCTCGCATCATAGCAGCGGCCGGCATCCCGCCCATCCTCCGCGGCGAGTGAGAAAAGCCGATGGAGGAAGGCGCGCACCGCGTTGGCGCTGGTAAAGACGATCCAGTCCCATGGCCGCGCATCTGCCGGCGCGCGGCACAACCGGTGGATCACCTCGTCGAGTGCCTCGGGGTCGCGCGGCGCCGCGATGCGGGTGGCCGACAGCGTAATCACCTCCGCGCCCAGGGCGGACAGCCTGCGGGTGAGCCCGGCCGCGTCGTGTTCGGGACGGGTGTTGAGTATGCGCAGCCCGAGCAGCGGCCGCTGCCCGGGGCGATCGAACCAGCGCAGCCGGTCGCGCAGGCGCACGACTTCGCCCACGATCAGCGCGGCAGGCGGCACGATGCCGGCCGCGGCCACTGTCCCGACGATGTCTTCCAGCGTGCCCGTGACGGTGCGCTGCTGGGGCCAGGCGCCGCGCGCCACTACGGCAGCAGGCGTGCCGGCTGGACGTCCTCCGGCGCGCAGGTCGTCCACGATGGACGGCAGGTTGCCCATGCCCATCAGGTAGACCAGGGTGTCCGCCGACGCTGCCGTCGCTCCGGGAGCGGCCGTTGCCGGTGTCGCGCGATCACCCCGGCGGTGGCCCGTGAACACGGCGAAGCTGCTCGCCGCGTCGCGATGGGTGATCGGGATGCCGGCGTATGCCGCGGCCGCGATGGCGCTGGTCACGCCGGGCACGACCTCGAAGGGCAGCCCGGCCTCGGCCAAGGCCTCCGCCTCCTCGCCGCCCCGGCCGAAGACGAACGGATCGCCGCCCTTGAGCCGCACCACGATCCCGCCGCGGCGGGCCTCATCGACCAGGATGCGGTTGATCTCCTCCTGGGGCACGGGATGGCGATCCGGCTGCTTGCCGACGTCGATCCACCGCGCGGCCGGGGCCTCCCGGAGCAGTGCGGGCGGGACCAGCCGGTCGTACACGACCACGTCGGCCCCGCGCAGGCACGCCAGCCCACGGACCGTGATCAGGCCGGGG
>CAZMIS010000099.1:0-11100 GCA_964566325.1 uncultured Anaerolineales bacterium | reverse complement strand
CGGGTGGTGCTCCAGACGAGATCGCCCGGCGCGCCGCCGGGCGCGGCCAAGTCGATGTACGGCTTATCATCGTACGGCTTATCGTACCCGGAGTAAGTCGTGACCCGATCGAACCGGTCGCTGGCAGCCACGGCCAGCACCTCGTCATACGCGGCGGGGTACATTTTGGGGTTGATCGATCCGCAGTTGTAGAGATCATTCGCGCAGTTGCCCGCGGCGGCAACCACCAGCACGCCGCTATCGTGGGCGTACCTGATTGCGGTCCGCAGCGTCTGATCGTTGGAGGTGCTGGCCAGGCTCAGGTTGATCACCTGCGCCTGGAGGCTGATGGCATCGTAGATTGCCTCCGCGATCGCGGCGAACGAGCCGAGCCGCTGGCTGTTGAGCACCTTGAGGGGCAGGATCTTGACGTCCGGCGCCAGGCCCGCGACGCCTTGCGCGTTGTCGAAGCCCGCCGCGATGATGCCGGTCACGTGCGTCCCATGGCTCATCTGGGCATCGTCGTCCTCCGGCGGCAAGGCGGGATTGACGTAGTTCCTGCCGGCGAGCAGTTTGCCCGCGAACTCGGGGTGGCTGCGGGCCACGCCCGTATCGAGCACCGCGACGACGAAGGTGAGGCTGCCACGCGTCGCAGCCCACGCCTGGGGCGCGGCCACGCGGTGCGCGTGCCACTGCTTCGGAAAGTCAGGGTCGTTGGGATAAACCGCATCCGCGGCCGCGTACGCGTAGTAGTTCGGTTCCGCGTACCGCACCCAGGGCAGCGCCTGGAGCCGCGCGATCTCCTCCGCTTCGCGCCCTTCCTCGACGTCCAGCCGGGCCACGCCATAGGCGGGCAGGGCGGAAAGGACCTGCAGGCCGGTCAGCCTCGCCAGCTCGCGGCGGACCTCCAGCGAGGCTTCGTCGCGGCGGTCGCTCTCGAAGCCCTCCTTCAGCGGTTCCACGAGGGGCAGCGGGCCGCCGCCGGGCGTCCAGCCGACGAGCACCTCTCCGGGCACGTAGGGCGGATGGGACTCCTGCGCGTGCGCGGCGCCGGCGGTCGACACGAGGAGCACGACGAGGGCTGCGATCAGTGGAACGTACCAGTTGCGCAGCCAGGCGCGGTGATGGGCCATGGGGCATCTCCCAATCGGTCGTAAAGAAAAACAGCCACGTGCGAACGCACGCGGCTGTTGGCATCTCTGTCGGGCAGCCGTCTTAGTTGAACAGCTGCCCGGTCGTTTCGGTCTGTTCGGTGGCTTCGGTCGCCTCAGGTGGCGTGACCGGCTCGGCAGGCTCGACGACGAGTTGCAGCGTCTTCTTGTCGTCCAACACGATCCTGACCCGATCGCCGGGCTTGATCTCGCCGCCCAGCAGCGCCTCGCTCAGGCGATCTTCCAGCTTGTCCTGGATGATGCGCCGCAGCGGCCGCGCGCCGTATTCCGCGTCGTAGCCCTCGTCGGCCAGGTGGCTCTTGACCTCGTCGTCGAGCTCCAGGCTCACGCCCTGCTCGATCAGCTGGTCGCCGACACGATGCAGCTCCAGGTCGACGATCTCCTTGATCTGCTCCTTGGTCAGGCTGCGGAACACCATGATGCCGTCCAGGCGATTGAGGAACTCCGGGCGGAACGTCCGCTTCAGCGCCTCGGTCACCTTGTCCTTCATCACCTGGTACTCGTCCTCCTGCCGCGCGATCTCGTCGCGGGTGGTGGCGAAGCCCAGCGCGCCGCCGTGCTTCAGCAGGTTCGCGCCCACGTTGGACGTCATGATGAGGATGGCGTTGCGGAAATCGACCCTCCGGCCCTTCGCATCGCTCAGATTGCCGTCTTCCATGATCTGCAACAGCATGTTGAAGACCTCGGGGTGGGCCTTCTCGATCTCGTCGAGCAGGACGACGGAGTACGGCCGCCGCCGGACCGCCTCGCTCAGCTGGCCGCCTTCGTCGTATCCCACGTAACCCGGGGGAGCGCCCACCAGCCGGCTCACGTTATGTCGCTCCATGAACTCGCTCATGTCGATCTTGATGAGTGCGTCCTCGGAGCCGAAAAGGAACTCTGCCAGGCTCTTGGCCAGCAGCGTCTTGCCGACACCCGTGGGCCCAAGGAACATGAACGTGCCGATGGGCCGCTTCGGATCCTTCAGGCCCGTGCGCGCGCGGCGCACCGCGCGCGAGATCGCCTTCACTGGCTCATCCTGGCCGACCACGCGCTTGTGGAGATAGCCCTCCATCTCGAGGAGCCGGGCGGTCTCTTCACCGACCAGGCGCACCATCGGGATGCCCGTCCACATGCCGACGACCTCGGCGATATCCTCTTCGCCCACGAGCGGCTGGGGCGCCGCTTCCTGCCACCCCTTGCGCAACTGCTCCAGCTTGCGCTCCAGGTCGAGCTCCTGGTGCCGCAGATCCAGCGCATCGTCGAAGCGCTTGGATTCGACGGCCTGTTCCTTGGCCTTCTGCGTGCTCTTCAGCTCGCGGAACGTCTCCCTGAGGGTGTTGGCGTACGGCGCCTTGTACATGCGCACGCGGCTGGCCGCCTCATCCATCAGGTCGATGGCCTTGTCGGGCAGGAACCGGTCGGGCACGTAGCGTGCAGACAGCCGAGCGGCCGCGGTCAGCGCGTCGTCGCTGATACGAAGCTGGTGATGCGCCTCGTACATCTTGCGCACGCCCTTGAGGATGTCGATCGTCTCCTCGACCGTGGGCTCGTCCACCAGCACGGGCTGGAACCGGCGTTCCAGGGCTGCGTCGCCCTCGATGTACTTGCGGTACTCATCCAGGGTAGTCGCGCCGATGCACTGCAGTTCCCCGCGCGCCAGTGCGGGCTTGAGCAGGTTCGCGGCATCCATGCTGCTGCCGGCCGAGCCTGCGCCGACGAGCATGTGCACCTCGTCGATGAAGAGGATCGCATCCGAATTCGTGATCTCCTCGATCACCTTCTTCAGGCGCTCCTCGAACTGGCCGCGGTACATCGTGCCCGCGACCAGCGAGCCGACGTCCAGCATCAGCACGCGCTTGTCGATCAGTGTCTCGGGCACGTTTCCGTCGATGATGCGTTGAGCCAGCCCTTCGACGATGGCGGTCTTGCCGACGCCCGGCTCACCGATCAGCGCGGGATTGTTCTTCGTCCGCCGGCTGAGAATCTGGATCACGCGCTCGATTTCCTTCTCGCGCCCGATCACCGGGTCCAGCCGGCCCTCCTCCGCCCGCGCGGTCAGGTCGAAGCCCAGCTGGTCCGTCAGCGGCGTGTTGCTCTCCCGCTTCTTGGTCGAGGTCTCCTCGATCTGGTTCTCGAGCATCGCGCGGGTCGTCTGCTGGCGGATGGCATCGATGCTGACGTTGACGTTGCGCAGCACTTCCGTGGCGATGCCCTCATTCTCGCGCACCAGGCCCAACAGCAGATGCTCGGTGCCGATGTACGGGTGGCCCATCTGGCGCGCTTCTTCAACCGCCAGCTCGATGACCCGTTTGGTGCGCGGGGTCAGCGTCGGTTTGCCGAAAGGCGGGCGAGGATTGCGGGGGGCCATCCGCTCCACCTGCAGCGTCACCTCGGCCGGCGTTGCCCCGGCCTCTCTCAGCACCTTGGAAGCCACCCCGTTCTCTTCCTTTACCAGGCCCAGCAACAGATGCTCCGTGCCCACATAGTTGTGGTTCATGCGGATGGCTTCTTCTTGGGCTACCTGCAGCACCTGACGTGCGTGCTTCGTAAATCGGTCAAGTTTGTCCGACATGGTTCTCATCCTTCACGCCACAGGGGGCGTGTCACCCGTATCATCGCCTGTCGTAACCGGCGCTCAGCATCGATATTGCGTTCGATCCTCTGCAGATTATAGCACACTGGGTTTGGTGCGTCGTAAGCCGCGTTCCTTTGGCCCACCCGCACCGCAGGCGAGCCGCGGCGCATCGCAGAGAACAAAAAAGGCGGAGTGCACTCAGCGCCTCCGCCCCTTTGGTCAGGAATTGAGTCTCAGCCCCAGGCCAGGACCCCCGGCCTCATGGCTTCTCCAACGGAAGCATCTCTGTGACGCGCTCCTCGACCGCACCTTCCGGTCCGGCGCCATCTCCGTCATCTACGGCGGTCGCCTGCCAGTCCACGTAGGCGTCTTCCGATGCCTGGCGCAGGCTCAGGCCGATGCGGCGATGCTGCGGATCGATGCGGATGATGCGCACCTCGACCTCATCGCCTTCCTGCACGATCTCCTTCGGATGATTGATCCGATAGTCGGCCATCTCGGAGATGTGAATCAGCCCTTCGATGGCATCGTCCATCCTGGCGAACGCGCCGAAGGCAGTCAGGCGTGTGACGACGACACTGAGCACCTGGCCGACAACATACTGGTCGGCCACGATGGTCCATGGCTCGGGCGTCAGGCGTCGCAGGCTGAGGCCGATACGCTTGCGATCTTCGTCGACGTTCATGACGTAGACCTCGACCTCCTGGCCGACGCGCACGATCTCGCGCGGGTGCTCCACGCGGTGCCACGCCAGCTCGGAAAGGTGGATCAGGCCATCGGCCCCGCCAAGATCGACGAAAGCGCCGAAGTCCGCGATACTCGTGACGATCCCTTTCAGGACGTCACCCTTGTTAAGGGTCGAAAGCAGGCGATCCTTCTGATTCTTGCGCCAGTCACGCATGGCTGCGCGCTCGGACAAGATCAGCCGGTTGCGCTGTCGATCGAGTTCGACCACCTTGAGCTGCATGGACTGGCCGACCAGCCTGGCCCAGCGCTGTTCGGGATCGCCCTCCGCATCCTGCTGCGCCTGCCATCGGGCAGAAAGCTGCGAGGCCGGAACGAAGCCCCGCACCCGTCCCACCCGAATGATGACGCCACCGCGATTGTAGCCGGTGACCACACCTTCAAAGACGTCCTGCGACTCGAATAGTTCCTCGGCCTGGTGCCAGTCTTGTTCCTGCTGAGCACGCGCAAGCGAGATGACCACATTTCCGTCGCGGTCCTCGGGCTGGACGACCACTGCGGTGATCTGGTCCCCCACCGACATGCCGTCCAGGAAATCCTTCCCGAGGCGCTCCAGTTCGCGCGGATCGACGATGGCATCGGCCTTGTACGGAATGGCGACGAGCAGTTGATTGGGACTGATGCTGACGATCGTGCCTTCTACGGTGTCGCCCTGTCGAATCCTGGAAAAGTCGAAGGCATCCAGCGGCAGGCTTTCCATGGGGTTGGGCTCGGCTGCTGATTGGGCGGACAGCAGCCCTTTGTGGGTCTTCATGAGAATGATGGCTCCCCCTCCAACAAAGACTGAGTCGGATTATACTGCTAAAAATGAACTATGTGCAAGTGACCCGCGGGACAGATTGCCATCCTGCCCCGCGGGCGAGTCAACAACGACTGCCACCGCACAAAGCACCGGCGACCGTCAGCGCTGCGGCACGTAGGCGATCATCTCGATCTCGACCTGTGCGCGCCGCGGCAGCGCGGCCACCTGCACGGTGGAGCGCGCCGGCGGATCGGCCGCAAACTGGGCCGCATAGATCAGATTGACGGCCTGAAAATCATTCATGTCGGCCAGAAAGATGGTGGTCTTGACCACGTCCGCAAAGGTGGCCCCGGCTGCCCGTAATACGGCCGCCAGGTTGCTGAGCGCGAGATGTGTCTGGGCCTCGACGCCTTCCGCCAGCTTGCCGCTCTCCGGCTCCAGGCCCATCATTCCGGACGTGAAGACAAAATCCCCCACGCGAACCGCCTGGCTGTAGGGACCGATGGCCGCCGGCGCAGCAGAACTATTGATGATTGCGCGCATTTCCGCCTCCTTGCATGTTGTAGCACGAGGCCCCAGCACTCTCGCGCTGGGGCCCCATCTTACCCGACGACGATGTTGATGAGCTTGCCGCCTGCAAAAATGACTTTGCGAACAGCCTTGCCCTCGAGCCACTTCTGCACGGCAGGGCTGGCCAGCGCCAGTTCCCGTGCCTCCTCCTCGCCGATGCCGGCCGTCACTTCGATGCGCTCGCGGACCTTGCCATTCACCTGCACGACGAGCGTCACCAGGTCGGCCCTGGCCAGTTCAGGATCGTAAGCGGGCCACGGCTGAACATGGACGCTATTCGCAGCGGTGAACGTGCCACGACCGTGACGCGCCTGCCACAGCTCCTCGGCGATGTGCGGCATGGGCGGTGCCATCATCAGCAGCAGCGTGTCGATAGCCTCATCCCACGCGGCCGTACCGTAGACCGCCGTGTCCCTGGCCTTGATCAGGTAGTTGTTGAACTCCATCAGGGCGCTGACGACGGTGTTCCACTTCAGCGCCTCGACATCTTCGGTGACCTTCTGCAGGGTCTTGTGGGTCATGTGGCGCAGCTCGCGGACGGCAGCCGGGTCCGGATCGCCCGCTGCGCCCATCTCCCTCGGCTCCAGCACCACGGACCAGACGCGTTCCAGGAAGCGCTTCACCCCTTCGATGCCGGTGAAGTTCCAGGGTCCGCCGCCGTCCCACGGCCCGATGAACATCAGGTAGGCGCGCACGGTGTCTGCGCCGTAGCGCTCGACATACTCGTCCGGCGCCACCACGTTGCCCTTGCTCTTGCTCATCCGCACGCCGTCCGGCCCCAGGATGATGCCCTGGTTAAAGAGCCGCACCATCGGCTCGCGGAACGAGACGACGCCCATGTCGGCCATCGCCTTCGTGAAGAACCGGGTGTACAGCAGATGCATGGTGGCATGCTCGGGACCGCCGGTATACTGATCGACCGGCAGCCAATAGGCGCCCTCTTGGGGGTCCCACGGCGTATCGTCGGGGCTCAGCTTCTCGCCGGTCTTCCAATACGGCGTGACGTACGCGTATTGATACCACGACGAGCACATGAACGTGTCCATCGTGTCCGTCTCGCGCCGCGCGGGTCCGCCGCAGGCGGGACAGGTCGTCTGCAGGTAGCCCTGATGGAACTTCAGCGCGTTCTCGCCGGTGGGCGGAATCTGCGCATCGGTGGGCAGGATCACGGGCAGGTTCTCGTACTTCTCGGGGACGATGCCGCACTTCTCGCAGTAGATCATCGGAATGGGCGCGCCCCAGTAGCGCTGCCGGCTGATCAGCCAGTCGTGCAGCCGGTATTGCACGTCGAACCGGCCGATGCCCCGCTCCGCCAGCCAGGCAGTGACCGTGGCCTTCGCCACATCGCCCGGGGTGCCGGTGAACGGGCCCGAGTTGATCATCTCGCCGTAATCGTGATGGTACAGCACGTCACGGTACCACTCGACCGCGTGCCACATCTCCATGGCCGTGCGATACTGCTGCATCAGTGCGTAGGCGGCATGGCAACGCACCATGATCGCGGCGTCGGCCTCTGCAGAGTCGAGCGTCACCGGTCCGTCGTGGAACACGACCTGCCAGGCCATCCCGACGATGTCGCCCCAATGTCCGGGCTTGAGGTGAGCCTGGAGCAAGGCGCGGTAACGTGCGATCGCGGGCTCACCCTGCAGGACAACGGCGTAGAAGTCGCCGCGCTCCGGGATCTCGATGGTGGACCACCCGATGCCGGCCGCGTCGAGCGCGGCAGCAAAGCCGTCCGCCACGGAGCCCTTCCACACGGCGCTCTTCGCCTTGCCGTCGTTGCGCTGGATGACCGGGATGATGGACAGCCCGAACTTCAGGGCAAACGCGAAGTCGCGGTCGTCGTGGCTGGGCACACCCATGATGGCGCCGGTGCCATAGCCCATGGTCACGTAATCCGCGATCCAGATGGGCACGCGGTTGCCGTTGACAGGGTTGATGGCGTACGCGCCGGTGGACACCCCGGTCTTTTCGCGCTCGGCCGCGCCGCGCTCTATCTCCGTCTGGCGTCCCGCCTCGAACTGGTACGCGCGCACCTGCTCCCGGTGCGACGGCGGCGTCAGCTTGTTCACCAGGGGGTGCTCCGGTGCGAGGACCATGAAGGTCGCGCCCCACAGGGTGTCGGGCCGGGTGGTGAAGATGACGATGTCGTCGCCCTGCTCGCTCTTGAAGGTGACCTCCGCGCCCTCGCTGCGGTCGCCGATCCAGTTCAACTGGGCCTGGCGGATGCGCTCGGGCCAGTCGATCTGGTCGAAACGCTTCAGTTCCTCCGCGTACTCGGTGATCTTGAAATACCACTGGTTCAGCAGCTTGCGCTCGACCTGCGTCTGGCAGCGCTCGCAATGCCGGTCGTCGCCCGCCACCTGCTCGCGCGCCAGGGTGGTGTTGCACTTCGGGCAGAAGTCAACCGCGCCTTCCTTGCGATAGGCCAGGCCGTGGTCGTAGAGTTTCAGGAAGAACCACTGCGTCCACTTGTAGTATTCCGGCTCGCACGAGACCGCCTCGTGATCCCAGGCCCACATCGCGCCCATGGAGCGCAGCTGGCCGCGCATGCGCGCGATGTTGTCCATCGTCCACGTGTGGGGATGCGTGCCGTGCTTGATGGCCGCGTTCTCAGCCGGCAGGCCGAACGCATCGAACCCGATGGGGAAGAAGACGTTCCACCCCTTCATGCGCTTGTAGCGCGCAGCCGCATCCGACGGCGTCATCGCGTACCAGTGCCCGATGTGAAGATCGCCCGACGGGTAGGGGAGCATGGTCAGGAAGTACCACTTCTGCCGGTCTGCAACCTGGCGCGTCGCGTACAGGCCGGCTTCGGCCCACGCTGCCTGCCATTTTGGCTCGATGTCCTGCGGAATGTACTTCGTTGCCATGTTACCCCCTGCGATCAACCGCGTGTAGAAATAGAAAGTCCCCTTCGCCACTTGTTCGACGAAGGGGACTCGTGCGGACCAAACTGGTTGCCGATAGTGGACCTGAGGGGATTCGAACCCCTTGCCTCTTGAATGCCATTCAAGCGCTCTCCCAATTGAGCTACAGGCCCATTAACGCCGACCTTCGTTCTGTGATGAACTGGCCACCTTCCCTAAACTCGTCGGCTCTCCAATTTGGCGTCCCAGTGGAGCTGAGGGGACTCGAACCCCTTGCCTCTACAGTGCGATTGTAGCGCTCTCCCAGATGAGCTACAGCCCCGCGGGTAAAGGTGAGTATATGCAGATGGGGCGAAAGTGTCAAATCACAGGCGGAGAAGGGCTGTAACGGTAAAGCTAGGGCCTGGCCGGTGTCCCATCGGGCAGCCGCGCCTGGGTCCACTGCTCGACTTCATCGGTCAGCGGGTATCGTGCGGCCAGCTTCTCGTCGATCTCAACGCCCAGGCCGGGCCGGTCGTTGGGATACATGTACCCGTTGCGCACCTCAGGCGTGCCCGGAAACATCTCGTACACGAGGTCGGGAAAACGGCACCACTCCTGGACGCCGAAGTTGGGCGCCCACAGGTCCAGGTGCAGGTTGGCCGCGTGGCCTACGGGCGAGACATCGCCGGGGCCATGCCACGCCGTGCGGACGCCGAACATGTCGGCGAACGCGGCTACGTGCCGGGCGGGGGTCAACCCGCCCATCTGGCTGATGTGCATCCGGATGAAGTCGATCAGCTGCCCGGTGATCAGTGGCTGCCATTCGTGAGGGTTGTTGAAAAGCTCACCCATGGCCAGCGGCGTGGCGCATTGCCCGCGGATGCGGGCGAACCAGGCAATGTGCTCGGGCGCCAGCGCATCTTCCAGGAAGAAGAGCCTGAAGCGCTCGACATCCCTGGCGAACTGAATGGCATCGATCGGGCTGAGGCGCTCGTGCACGTCGTGCACGAGTTCGAGTTGCTCGCCGGCTTGGGAGCGCACATGTTCCATCATCTGCAGCGTGCGGCGCATGTAGCTGCGCGGATCGAAGTATGCGCCGCCAGGTGCACCGGCGGGCCGCGGCGCCTGCACATCCCGGCCGCCATAGCCGCCCATCTGGATGCGGACGTAGCGGTAGCCCTCAGCCACCAGTCTGCGGACGTTATCCTCGACCTCCTGCGGGTCGCGACCGTCCGCATGCGCATAAACGGCCGCCGCTTCGCGACACTTGCCGCCAAGCAGCTGATAGACCGGCATGCCGGCTTGCTTGCCTTTGATGTCCCAGAGGGCCATGTCCACGCCGGATATGGCGTTGTTGAGCACCGGACCATTGCGCCAGTAGCCGTGCACCATGGCCATCCGCCATATCTCTTCGATGCGCGAGACATCCCGGCCCAGCATGAAGGGCCCGATGTGCTTCTCCAGGGCAGCGATGACGGCATGGGGGCGTTGCGTGAAGGTGGCGCAGCCGAGCCCATACAACCCGGGCTCAGAGGTGACGACTTTGACCACGATCAGGCGCGATCCTGCGGGCTGGGTTGTGAGAACCTTGACATCCTGTATGGTTACGGGTTGCGCCATCGGTGTTGGCTCCTTCCGGGGTAGTGCCGGTGCGCTCGGGTGATCAGACCGGCTGGCCGGCCGGCGTGAGCTGGGCCGTGAGTCCGCCATCCACGTAGATGATCTGCCCCGTGATGTAGCTCGCTTCAGGCGAGGCCAGGAACGCGGCCACCGCGCCGATCTCGAGCGGCGTTCCGAGCCTGGCCAGTGGCACGCGCACCCTGGCCGCTGCGGCCCAGGGGCCCTGGGCCGGATCGCCCCCGCGGTTGTAGATCGGACCGGGCGCGATGGCATTGACGCGGATGCCGTGGGCCGCCAACTCAAGCGCCATGGCACGGGTCATGGCGTCGATGGCGCCCTTGGTGATGTCGTAGGGCAGGCCTTGCCAATGTGCGCGCACGCCGCCCACCGAACTGATATGGATGATGTTGCCTGCGCCCAGCCCGCGCATGACCTCAGCCGCGCGATGGGAGCACAGGTATGGGCCGCGGATGTTGCCCGCAAGCTCAGCGTCAAGCAGGGCCTCGTCGATCTCGAAGAAGCGCCCGCGGCGCACGTCGGCCGCGTTGTTGATCAACAGGTCGACGCGGCCGAAGGCCTGCAGGGTCGCGTCAAACAGGCAATCGACCCCAGGTGTGCTGCCGACATCTGCCGCTGCGGCAAGCACTGTCGCTCCGAACGAGCTCAGGGCCGCGGCCGCGGCCTCACAAGGGCCGGGCGATCGGCCGTTCACGACGACACGCATGCCCTCGCGCGCCAGGCGCAGGGCGATGCCCAGCCCAATCCCGCGGCTGGAACCGGTCACCACGGCCACCTGGCCTGCCAGCTCGGGGTATCGCGGCCGGATCGCTTCGTACAGGGCGGCCAGCTCCTGCAGCGAGGGCA
>CAZMIS010000098.1:0-11285 GCA_964566325.1 uncultured Anaerolineales bacterium | reverse complement strand
CTCACTGCTCTGAGCCTGTACTATCAGTTGCTCAAGCATCCGAACTACACGTGGGTCCCGCGCTCAGAGCCGGTCAGCGTGGCCGGCGCGCCGGTCGTGGTCGACTACTACGATGAGCGGCGATTCGCAGCCGCGGCTGCGGCCCGCGCCAAGATGGGCGCGGAAATTGTAAACCTGTCCTATCGCAAGAACTACGCCGAACCGGAGGGACAGCAGTACCGGGACACACACGTCGATCCCTCGGACAGATGTGACGAGAGCCTTGCGCCCGGGTGTCGCGAGCGGGCCTGGGGTGTGGCGGATTGGGCCGGCCGTACGGGTGAGGGAGCCTACTTCGACTGGTTGGTGGCGAATGCGATCATTCCCCCGGTGGACGACCGCTATACCGACCTTCGCAAGATCGACCGCACGACAGTCAATGACATCGCGGACATCGCGAATGAGCTCGAGGCCATCCAGAAGCAGCTGGACCACGCTGATCAGGGGCTGAATCCGCTTGGCCTGACCGAAGATGCAGTGCTGTTCGACCTGGACCCGGCCCTGACGAAGACGACGCCATTGAGAGAAGGACAGACCCACTTCGAGCAGGCGTATGACAAGACCGTCTCCACGATGGCCAACACCTTGAAGATGTTCGAGTACGCAAACCAGGCGAAGGTGGCCCAACGGCAGGCCGCGGACCAGCAGTATGACTGGGCGGCGGGCGTGGTCGCGCAGGATCGCGCGCTGATCAACGAGTTGATCGAGATCTTCGGCTATCCCTATGACGCGGACATCGGAGTCAACGGCACCTATCCTGAAGGCTACGATGGACCGGACATCTACAACTTCGATCTGATCGAACGGTCCGAACTGACGGACCCGGAGATACGCTGCACGGACGAACAGATCGCAGCAGGAGAGTGCGGCGACAAGGTGGAGACTTTCTCACGCGTGTTCTCTCCGATGGAGTGCCTGGGCTTCTTTGTCGATCCGATCGAGGAAGGTACGGTGGCCGCCGCCACGTTGTGCCCCGCCAGCAGCACGTACGGCATATCTCCCATCCCGGAAACGACGAGGCTGCCCATCGAAGTGACGATGGGGCTCGGGCTGGATGCCGGTTACGGCCGGTATCTCCCTCAAGCGTGGGGTGACGGTGCCACGCGCAAGGCCCTGGGCGATGTCCAAATGAAGCTGTGGGGAGTCTACGACACGCGCAACGAGTACGAACAGAGCCTGATCGCATACGAGAACCATGTTGCAGCGGTGGAGCAGTTGGTCGCGGCCATCAAGGACCGCTACGAGGTCCTCGAGCGCACCCACCAGATCAAGGTGCACAGGCGGGATGTGCTGGACACGCTGGACACGTTGATCCTCGTAGCAAAAGAGGTCACGCGCGGCCTGAATTGGGGCGCCGACCTGGCAGACAAGACCTTCACGGAGACGGCCCATTGTATCGTCACCACCTACGGCATGGCCAGCGACTGCGGGAAGCCGGTGGTGTGTTCCATCGAGTTGGCAGGCAGCGCGGTGGCCTTCGGCTTGAAGACCGCCGCGAACATCGTCGAGGGTGTCTCGGACGGGCTGGGGTTCGGCAAGGACGTTGCCGAGAGGGAATTCGATCTCGATCTTTGGGAGCTGGACGCCGACTTCCAGCTGCGGGAAAAGGGCCGGGAGATGCAGGCGCTGCTCCGGGAGGAGCAGGGACTCCGGCTGGCCGCGTACCTGGCTGCCGACAACTACGCGGGCGCGTGGGCGGAATACGACATGGCCGTGCAGGGTGGCTTCCGCAAGCTGGCCGAGCTCGAGCGGCTGCGCAAGCGCTGGGCGGGCCAGGCGACGACCGCGCGCTACAAGGACATGGCTTACCGCATGGCCGAGAACGAAGCGCTGCAGAAGTACCGGCAGCAGTTCGACCTGGCGCAGACATATACCTACCTGGCCGCCGCGGCGTACGACTATGAAACGAATCTACGGGGAGACGACCCGGCAGCGGGCGGCAAATTCATGCGCAACATCGCTGGGACCCGGTCGCTCGGCGAGATCCGTTGGTCTACCGGGGCGTGGGACGTCGAGCCGATCGTTGGGTCAGGCGGGCTGGCGGAGCCGCTCGGCAAGATGCGCGACAACTTCGTCGTGCTGAAAGGCCAGATGGGCTTCAACAATCCCCAGGCCGAGGCGAACCGCTTCTCGCTGCGTCACGAGTTGTTCCGTCTGCTCGACACCTCGGATGCCGCATGGCGGCAGACGCTGGCGCGCTACTACACGCCCGACATCTTCGCCGATCCCGTCGTTGGCAAGCTGGCCAAGCGGCCCTACGGCGAGACAGGACCCGAGCCGGGGCTTGTCATCCCGTTCGGCTCCACCGTCACCCGGCGGCTGAACTTCTTCGGCAATCCGCTGGGCCCGGGTGATAGCTCCTACAGCGCCACGCAGTTCGCCACGAAGATCGCCAACGTCGGCGTGTGGTTCGAGGGCTACGATACCACCCGGCTGGCCCAGACCCCTCGGGTTTACCTGTTGCCGGGTGGAGAAGACGTGATCAGGCCGCGCAACACGGAAGGCTTGCTGCGCTACTGGAACGTGACCGAGCAACTGCTGCCACTGCCGTACCCGATCACGCAGGCAGACATGGCGAACCCGAACTGGATCCCGAGCATCGACGGCCTGCAGGGCCAGCTGCTCAAGATCAAACCGTATGCCGACATGCGTGCCTACCCCTATACCGAGGATCTGGAACCCCAGGAGCTGAACACCGACACGCGCCTGATCGGTCGGTCGGTCTGGAATACCAACTGGGTGCTGGTCATCCCCGGCGCCACGCTGCTGGCAGATCCGGAGCTCGGCATCGATCGCTTCATGCAGGATGTCGACGACATCTATGTTTACTTCCAGACCTACGCTTACGCCGGGACCGCGGCAGTGGCTGCGGATGCGGCCTCCGAGGGTGTGGCACGTGAAGACGTGGCCCGTGAGGACGCGGCGGCAGCAGCGGCGAACCCGAAGCCGCAGCCCGATGCGGTCTTCTACGGTGTGGTGCTGCGCGACGGCACGCCGCTGGCGAGCGGCACTCTCACGGCCATCCTGCCCGTGCCCGGCACCATCAGCACGGAGATTGGGCCCATCACCGGCACCGGCTACAACTACGAGATCACCATCCCGCTGGCCCAGTACGACGCCGGCGAGACGGTCCGTGAGGCGGGCTTCGCCCGTCTCAACGACACCGTCCGCTTCACCGTCGACGGTGTGCCTGCGCTGCTACATGACGCTGCGGGGATCAACTACCAGGCCTACCAGATCGCAGCTGCGGGCGACAGGTACCTGATCACCATCGACATCAGCGGGCCGGGCAGCTACCCGCCCGGGGACGTGAACGTGAGCGGCAAGCGCGACTCGGCGGATGCGCTGCTGGTGCTGAAGTACGATGTGGGGCTGGCGCAGGGAGTGACGACGTGGCCGCCCGGCCCGGGCACGGTGTATCTGCCGCTGTGCGATGTGACCGAAGACGGGGCGTGCAACTCGACGGATGCGTTGCGCATCCTGATGTGCGACGTGAAGCTGGCCAGTTGTCCGGGCGGAGCGGCGGTGGCTGGGTACGAGGCTGCCGGGCTCCAGGACGCACAGCCGGCCTACCTGCAGGTGGAGCAGGCCGTGGATGCGGGGGCGGGGGAGGTGGTGGTGCAGGTGCGGGCGGCGTCGCCGCATGCACCGCTGGCGGCGGCCGCCCTGGGCCTGCGGTATGACCCAAGCCGGCTGGCGGTCGAGACGTGTGTCGAGAACCCGGCGGGGTGGCTCGACCTGGCGGTGTGCAATCCGGCCTTTGCTGCGGACACGGTGCGGTACACGGGGCTGACGACGGGCGGGATCGTCGAGTGGACGCCGCTGGTGGAAGTCCGGCTGCGGGCGCTGGCTGCGGGCGTGCTGGACGAAGTTGCGGCGGGTGGGGCAGCGTTGGAGATCGTGGATGCGGCGCTGTTCGACCTGGACGGGAATGCGCTGCGGGCGGAGTACGGCGAGCGCCCGCGGGCGGGCGACTCGAGGCGGCTGTATCTGCCCCTGATCCTGCGCGACGGCGGGCTGCCCGCGGCGCTGTCGGAGACGGGCCAGGGTGCGGAGGAGGTTACGCCGCGGCCGGCGCCCGCGATGCTGCCGGCCGAGACGCCCACCGGTGGATCGGGGTCGCCGCTGGCGCCGGGTGATGCGTTGCGGCAAGCGGCGCCGCGGCTGCCGGACTTGACGCCGGCGCCGGCTGAGGATCCGGGAGCCGCGGCGCAGTGAGAGCCGCGGCAAGGAGGAGCACGATGGCCGCACACCCGAGAGAGTGTCAGAGAGTGCCGTTGACCGGACGGCCGCGCGGCCGGCGGACCGCAGTGCAGCTGGGCGCCATCATCGCCATCGCACTGGCCGGCCTGCTCCTCCTTGCGGCGCCGGGCTCCTCCGCGCTCTGGCCCAGCCCGGGGAGCGCAGATGCCGCCCAAGCCATCGCCTACCAGGTGACGCTCAGCGTCGGCACGGGCGCCCAGTACGATATCGTCCAGGGATCCAGCCTCACCCTGCCGATCACCGTCAGGGTGACCGGCGCGGTGCGGTTGGCCGCGGCGACCGTGCTCGTCCAGTACGACCCGCGGGAGTTGCGCCCGGTGTCGTGTGTCCGGCAGACGGGCGCGCCGGGCGGCTACTGCAACACCGGCTGGGACCCAGCCGGCGGCCTCATACGGTTCAATATCCTCTCCGCGGAGGGCGTGGCGCTGGACACCGACGTAGGGCTCTTCAACCTCACCTTCGAGCCCGCGCCGACCGCGACGAAGAATCGCGTGTCGGGCGTCACGCCGCTGCTGGAGAGCATCGCGGACGCGCAGGGCAACTACATGACGTCCTGGCTGCAGGGCAGCACCGTGGCCTTCCGGCTATCGGGCGTCATCGGGGCAGCCGTCTACGTCGGCGGCTCCGGCAGCCCCAATCCGATCAGCATCACGCGCGGCACGACCCTCACGATCCCGGTGGAGGCAGCGGGTGTGACCGCGTTGGGCTCGGCCAGCTTCTCCCTCTCGTTCGACCCGGCGGTCGTGCGGCCTCTGGCGTGCCAACCGGTGCAGCTGGCAGACGCGTCCGGAACCTGCGCACTGCACGCGGACCACGTCAGCGCCAGCCTGCTCTCAGAGTCGGGCCTCTCGGGCGCACTGACTGCCTTTGAGGTGGTGTTCACCACCGCGCCGGCCGCCGCTGCCGGGGCTGAAAGCACACTCGCCCTGACACTGGGCGCCTTCGCAGACACTGCCTTCCAGCCGATCACGGTGCGGATCTTCAACAACGCGCTCAAGGTCAGCAAGACGGCCAGCGCGGTTGTTCCCGTGCTGCGGATGACGCCGGCCAGCCAGTACCTGCTCGACAACCAGCGGGTGACCGTGCAGGTGGCCCTGGACAACGGGGCAGCCCTGGCGACCGGAAGCTGGGGCATCCGCTATGATCCAACCATCGTGGAGGCGGAGGCATGCCAGCTCTCGGTCACCGGCTTCTGCAACGCGACCGGCCAGGCCGGCCTCGTCCGCATGGCGGTGCTCCGCGATCCCGCCGATCCGGCGTTCCCGGCCAGTATCGGGACGGTCACCTTCCGGCGGCATCCCCAAGCCAAGGCCCAGCAGACGTCCAGCCTGGTGTTTGAGGTCACCAACTTCGCGGATACCGCGTCCGCACAGATCGAGTACCAGACGCAGAGCGCGTCCATCACCATGTCCGACAGCCTGGGCACCGCCCCCGCTGTGGCCATGACCCTGGTGGGCGCGCCGCCCTATCTGCTGCCGCAGGGCAGCAGCCTGGATTTCCCCATTCGCTTCCAGATAGACCCCGCGCGACCCATCACAAACCTGAGCGGCAGCATCCATTACGATCCGGCCGTGCTGCGGCCTACGCGCTGCCTGCGGTACGATTCGGGCAGCGGTCCATCCGGCTACTGCAACACGGAGTACGACCAGCAACGCGGCATCATCCGCTTCGCCCTGCTGGACGAGGCAGGCATGACGGGCGACCTGACCCCCTTTGTCTTCCGGGTGGAGGCAGCCTCGACCTCCAAGAACGGCGACAAGAGCCCGCTGCACTTCACCGTCGAGGCGATCGCGGGGCCGGACGGCGCAGCGCGCACCTGGTCGGCCGTCGATGCGTCCGTGAGCATCAAGGTGCCGATCCCGGCTCCGCGGGTGGCCGTAGGGCCGCCGGAAGTGCAAACCACCGCGTTCTACACGGTTCCCCTGGGGCTCACCCAGACCGTCCCGGTCTGGGTGGTCGACGTGCCCGACCTGGGCACCGGAACCGTGGAAGTCCGGTACGACAGCGACGTCGGCCGCGCCACCCGCTGCGCGCTGCGCTCGGACCTCACGCCGGTGCTGGATGGCGGTTTCTGCTCTCTGCTGCCCGGTGTGGTGCGCGCCGCGTTCGTGTCGTCGGAGGGCATCGACGGCGATGCCCACGTGTTCGACATCGAATTTGGCCAGGCGCCCAACGTCGTGGGCGGCGAGAGCACGCCGCTCGCGGTCGTGGTCGACAATTTCGTCGACACCCAGGAGGTGCCGATCCCCACCAGTATCCGCAGCGGACAACTCGATATTGCGTGCTATGCTGCGCCGGTCGAGGATCTCCACATCGCACGGGACGGCGCCAACCTCCTGCTCACCTGGTCGCACGTAGGGACCACGGCCAGCCAGTACCAGGTGTGGCGCGCGGATCTGAACGCCTACTTCGCCTTTGGCGACCCGGGCGCCACGCAGCTGGCGACGGTGCCCGCGCCCACCGGCGGCACGGTCCCCTCCTACACCGACCAGGGCGCCTATGATCCGGCCACCAGCACGTACGCCGGCGCATGGGCGGATGACCTGAACCACTACTACATGGTGCGCTCGATGTGCACGGCGACCCAGGGGTCACTGCGTTCCAACCGGGTGGGCAAGTTCACGAGGCCCGTGGTTCCCGGAATGAACCTTGTCTCGCTGCCCCTGCTCCCATACTCCAACTGCATCCAGGATGTTATAGGGATGCAATTGACGGGCGCCGATAGCGAGCTGAAGGCGGATCGAATCTGGGAGTGGGACACGGCCCGACAGGACTACAACTATGCATGGTTGGTTGCAGACGAGACGTCACAAAACGACGGCAAGTGGTGGGAGGGTGCGACGTGGCAAGAGAGCACGATGTTGCTCCTGCCCAACGCCGGCTACTGGGTGCAGAGCCGGCATGATATCAACCAGACCATCAAGGTGGTGGGCAACGTGGCCGAGCCCAATACGCAAGGATTGGAGATTGTCGAAGGCATGCAGCTGATCGGGTCGGCGTATCCCGATCCCGTGACGCCTTCGCTTGATGCAGCGACGTTCATCCAGGATGGGGCTCACGGGGCAGACAGCGAACTGCATGCCGATCGTATCTGGTACTGGGATGAGAGCCTCCAGGATTACGAGTACGCCTGGCTGCGGGTCGTCGAAGTGACCCCAGAGTATGTCGTCAAGTGGTGGGAAGGCACTACCTGGAGCGAGAGTCAGATCAAACCGCGTCCAGGCGTCGGGTACTGGTATCAGCGCCGCGGTGACCTTGGCTTCCCGTGGACCAACCCGGGGCCGGTCCAACGAGATTGAGAAACAAGCCTTCAACCGCGGAGAGAATGAGGAGGCACACCATGACCAAGCGTCTCTCATCAGCCACTGTCGCTGCATGGCTGATACTCCTAGTGCTGCCCTTGGCTGTGCTGGCTGCAACGACCAACTGGGGCGCCAGTGAACCGCTCTATGACGAGACGGGGGTAGGTAATACCAAGCTAGCTGATGGGGATGTGGTGCAATTGGTCTGGGACATGTTGGGGAATGGCGCGGCCCAGCCGGGTCCAGGCGGGTCCCCTTCGGGCGACGACCAGTTGTTGGCCTCTTCCACAATCGGCACTGGCAGTGACCAGCCAGGGGAGTTCTCCACCAACACTCCCAACACGGCCCCATACTACAAAGGACAGAAACTCTACGTGCGAGCCTGGAATGACAGTTCTTTGTCGAAGGCAACACGCTATGGCGATTCACCAATCTCCACCGTTGATAGCAACGAGGGGTTCACGCTGGATATCGCAGTTAGCTTCGCCACAGACATCCCGTTGGTCCCTACGGCCGTCGACCTGGCGTACTTCACCGCGACCTCCGGGCCGGATCACGTCCTGCTCGCATGGGAAACCACTGCGGAGGTGAACATCATTGGGTTCGATCTGCAGCGCGGCGCGGGGTCCGACGGTCCGTGGCAGAAGCTGAACCCCCTGCCCATCCCTACCGTGTCGGCGGGCGGCGTGGAGGGCCACGCCTATTCGTGGGCCGACGCTGCCGCGCCGCGCGGCCGGCTGAGTTACTACCGGTTGGACGAAGTGTTGATGGACGGCGGCAGCAAACCGGTCGCCGTGACTTCAGCCTATTTCGGCGAAGATCGGCGGCTTTGGCTTCCGATCATGGTGCATTAGCCTCCCCTCAGTCGCGCGGGAGGGGCATACGCCGACGGCCTGTGCCCCCCTTGCGTTTCATCCCCCCCGATCGCTGCGCCCGGCGCACCTTTCCGGGCGCAGCGATTGTTTTGCGGCGACAGCCTTCCATTCCTGCCCGGAGCAAGTCGAAACCCGGAACAATGCCTCCCGCCAGGATCAGCTTTCCTGGAAGACGCGCCGCACAATGGTGACGGCTGAACTTGCTGCCGGCCAGCCGGCATAGAAGGCGAGATGCGTGATCATCTCGATCAGCTCATCCCGGCTGACTCCGTTATCGAGAGCCCGGTTCAGATGAATGGGCAGTTCGTTCGTGCGGTACAGCGCGACCAGGGTGGCGACCGTGAGTATAGCACTCGTATGATCGTCATCGGAACGGCGTGACTGGCATTGCCACCTCTCCAGAGAACGGGGGTAGAATGGTGCTGACTGCGGGCTCAGGATCATGAGTCGTCAGGCGGCTCTGGGAGACGAACCCATGGCAAACAAAGCTACACAACTTCACATCCGGCCGTTTCAACCAGGCGACCAGATCCACATCCGATGCATCCTGAACAGCATCGGCTGGGACGAACACTACATCGTCGCTTTCAAGCAGGCAGCCATGCACCTTTCCCAAGGAGGCAATTCGGCTGTCTTCGTGGTTGATCTGCAAGCACTCACAATAGGCTTCGTCTTCGTCGAGCACCACGAATGGAATCGCCTTGCACAGACTCAAGGCCTGGCGGTCGATGCGGCGTATCAGCGCATTCGCGCTGCGTCTGCATTGGTCGCACGTGCTGAGGAGTATGCTCGTGCATGCCGTGCACGCGGCATCTATGTGGACATCCCAACCACAAACGACGGTGGCCGGCGTTTCTATGAAGCAATCGGCTATCAGGTGGGATACATACAGATCGGATCTCAAGCGTCAGGCCATCCGTCTCAATCTGCCGATTGTCAGTCATGCTGCAATCATACACCTGAATGATTTCAGTATCCGTGAAATCATTACTTTGGTGGGCTGTTGGCGCGCCGTGTTAGCGCGAGGGAGCTTCGCTGGCCGACACGGTCTGCAGTGGCAGTTACCCCTGCGTCGCCTCGATCAGTTCTTGCCGTCGCCGCCGGTAGGCAATCACCGGCGCATCGCCGGGGATCAGCTTCTCGCCGATCTTCAGGTCGCTCCGCCTGGGCCGCTGCGTCACCACCACCCGGCGATCCTGGTGTGCGACGACCGTGTTGAAGATCATGGCCGACCAGTTGATTAAGCTGCGCAGACCCGGCGTGCGCATGAAGTTCTGATAGAAGCGCAGATAGAGCACCGTGTTCTCGTCGTCCACCGGCGCGAACGCGGCCACCACCCGCACCTTCTCGCTGATCCAGTTCTGCCACAGGTTGGGGAAGATGAACTCCAGGTGGTAGGGTTTGTCCGGCGGGTCCATCTCGTTCGCACTGCGCGCGGGCGTGCCGTCCTCGTGGCGCATCCCCGTGCGGACGAAGAAGCGGTCGGGGTCCTGCCATTGGACCCACGGGCCGTCCATCACGGTGCGGCCGCCCCGGCCGATGGTGTTGTGATGGATGAACGGCACGTGCGGCACGTCGAGCTGGTTCTCGACCACGCGCGAGTAGTGCGCCCGCCACGGGTCGCGTGCGGATCCGTAACTGAAGCCGTCCCCCAGATCCTCGAACCAGCGCGGCGGCGCCACCTCTCCCTCCGGTTCGCCCCAATAGATGAAGATCAGGCCGTGCATCTCGTGCGTCGGGTACGCCTGCACCTTGAATGCTTTCGGCACGGGCACATCCTTGCCGTTGGCCGGGATCACAGTGCAGCGGCCGCCCGCGTCGAACTCGAAGCCATGGAACGGGCACCAGATGCAGTCGCCGTGCACCTCGCCGACGCTGAGCGCCACCCCGCGATGCGCGCACTTGTCGTGCATCACCGTCACCTTGCCCTGGCTGTCGCGCCAGGCCACCAGCTTTTCGCCCATGCGCGTCACGCCGACCGGCCTGCCGCGGCGGACCTCAGTGGAATCCAGAATGGCGTACCATTGATTGCGAATCATGTCGTCTCCCGATGAGATTGTTGTGGTTCCAAAGCGGTCGCCTGCGCGGTGAGGACGCGCAGGGCTTGACTGACGGCGACGCGCTGCTCAGCGGTGAGCGCAGCCAGCAGCGGCTCGAGCCATCCCTGCTGCGCCTGGACGCTCTCCGCCACCACCTGTCGTCCCTCTTCGGTCAGATGCACCAACCGTACGCGACGATCATCCGGCGTTTCGCTGCGCTGCACCAGCCCCGCCTGCACCAGGCGCTCGATCATCTGGCTGGCGCCCGCGGGCGAAAGCTGCAGCAGCTCGCCGCACGCCATCACCTCGCGCGGGCCCCGGTAATGGAGGTGCATCAACACTGCCATCTGCATCCACGATAGCCCGGAGCCGCGCGCAAAGCGCAAAAAACCGCTCATGGACTGCCGCATGAAGATGGCTGTCCAATCCAAGATTGCCTGTGATGCCTCGCAGTCGTTCATGGCGCCTATACTTTACTTTACCGAAATATTCAGTATAATGAAATTATACATCATTTCGCCGGTTTGTAAAGCCGGGCGTTCGACAGTTCAACAGGCAGCACTGTTCGGAGCCGAGCCAAATAGAGAGCGGAGAGGGCAGAGCAAGGGTGTCCTGCAAGATCAGGTCATCGTCTTAACGGGCTCCTCCGCCGCCTGCATCGCCGGTGAACCGCGGGGCCAGCGTCATTCCGGCAGCCCTACCCTAGCCATCAACTGAGAGGTTATCCGTGAAACGTTCTCATCTTCTCAACATCTTTCTGGTCGTCT
>CAZMIS010000097.1:0-11359 GCA_964566325.1 uncultured Anaerolineales bacterium | reverse complement strand
ATGGCGATGACGGCCTGCCCGGCCAGCGCCTGCAGCAGGCGGCTGTCCGCATCGGTGAATGCGCCCACCTCCGGGCTCTCCAGGTTGAGGACGCCCTCGAGCCGCCCGCCCGCGCCGATCAGGGGCACGGCCAGCTCCGACCGCATCTGGAGCCCGTGATCGAGCGGATAGTAGATCTTCGACCAGGGCTTCTCCCGAACGTCCGCGATGAGGATCGGGGCGCCCGTCCTGGCCACCATCCCCATGACGCTGGTCGCATTGAGCGGCAACGCCTCCACCGCGGGGCGGCCCAGGTCGTCGCCGCCGATGGCCGCGGTCACGAGCGCGCTCCGGCTGCGATCGACCAGGCGGAAGATGCCGTAGCGCGCGCCGGTCACCTGGAGCGCCATCTGCAGGATGGCATCCAGCGTGTCCTGCAGGCCGGTCCTGGAGGAGATGAGCAGCCCGGCATTGCGGAGCAAATCGAGCTCGTCGACCGCATGCCGGGCGGGAGAACCTGACGCTTGGATCATGTCCCGATTATACGGGGCGGGCGCGGTTTGGGCGAATCGGCGCGCGGCTGTCCGCGCGCGAAAACCTCCGAGGTCTCAGGCCGGCCTTCGGCCGGCCTGAGACCTCGGAGGTTGGAGACGGCCACCCCGCGCAGTGGGTTCAGATGTCGTAGTAGAGAGAAAACTCGTACGGATGCGGCCGCATGCGGATCGGATCGACCTCAGTCTCGCGCTTGTACGCGATGTACGTCGACAGCATGTCGCTCGTGAAGACGTCGCCCTTCAGCAGGAAGTCGTGGTCGGCCTCGAGCGCACGCAGCACGGCATCGAGGCTGCCGGGCACCTGCTTGACCTTGCGCGCCTCCTCCGGGGGCAGGCCGTAGAGGTCCTTGTCCATCGGCTCGCCGGGATCGATCCGGTTCTGAATACCGTCGATGCCGGCCATCAGCAGCGCCGCAAAGGCCAGGTAGGGGTTCGCCGACGGATCGGGCGCACGGAACTCGATGCGCTTGGATGACGCGCTTCGATTTCCCACCGGGATCCGGCAGATGGCCGACCGGTTGCGCTGCGAGTACGCCAGGTTCACCGGCGCCTCGAACCCCGGCACCAGGCGACGGTAGGAGTTGGTCGTCGGTGCACAGAGCGCGAGCAGCGCAGCCGAATGCGCCAGCAGCCCGCCGATGTAGTACCTGGCGATGTCCGACAGCTGCGCGTAGCCGCTTTCATCGTAGAAGGCGTTCTTGCCGCGCTTCCAGATGCTCTGGTGGCAGTGCATGCCGGAGCCGTTGTCGCCAAACAGGGGCTTGGGCATGAAGGTGGCGGTGAGCCCATTCTGCCGGGCCACGTTCTTGACCATGTACTTGTAGACCATCACGTTGTCGGCCGTCCGCGTCAGGGTGTTGAAGCGCATGCCGATCTCACCCTGCCCGGCGGAGGCCACCTCGTGGTGGTGGATCTCGATCGGAATGCCCGCGCCCTCGAGCGCCAGCACGATCCGGCTGCGCACGTCCTGCAGCGTGTCGGTTGGCGGAGTGGGGAAATAACCCCGCTTGGCCGCGATCTGACCGCCGAAGTTGGGGCCGAGATCCTTGCCGCTGTTCCACCAGCCTTCGCGGCTGTCCAGGTGGTAGAACGCCTCGTTGGCGCCCGAACCATATCGGACATCGCCGAAGATGAAGAACTCAGGTTCCGGTCCCATGTAGACCGTATCGCCGATGCCGGTCTGCTCGAGATAGGTTTCAGCCCGCCGCGCGATGTAGCGCGGGTCCCGGCTGTACGGCTCGCGCGTGATCGGGTCAAACACATCTCCGATCAGGACGAGAGTGGGCACCTCGTACACCGGGTCGATGAAGGCCGTGGTCGGATCCAGCATCAGCAGCATGTCCGACTCGTGGATCTCCTTGAATCCCCGAATGGATGAGCCGTCGAAGGGCACGCCGTCCTCGAAGGTCGCTTCGGAGAGGATGTGGGCCGGAATGGTAAAATGCTGCCAGACGCCGGGGAGGTCAGTAAACCGCAGATCGACCATCTGTACGCTCGTCGCCAGGGCAAGAACATCGGCAGCAGTCTTGGACATCGTTCGGAACTCCTTTCAGTTGGTGCTCAATGCACGGGGCGCAGTATAGCCGCTCTGGTTCGTGCCGGATAGTACCCAGATGGGTCATTTCCTCCGGGGGCGCCGCTAGCCGAGCAGCCGCGCTTCCAGCATCTGCACTGTTCCCATGAAATCGTTCATGGCGACCTCGAGCCGCTCAGGGTCGTCGCCGTAGCCGAATCTGCGGGCGAGGAAGGCAAACTCCTCCGTGTCCACCGGCGGGACGGCCAGATCTTTGCTGTTCCCGCGCACCATGCGCAGCGCATTGATCAGTTGATCCAGGAAGAAGAGCGCCTCACGCAGCCGAACGGCATTCTCCAGCGAGATGGCTCCCGCGGCTGCGAGCGCATCGATGGCCTGCGCGGTATTGGTGACCCGCACGGCGGGATGCCGCCTGCCGTGCGCAATCTGGAGGCCCTGGACGATGTACTCCAGGTCCACGAGCCCGCCCTTGCTGTACTTTGCGTTGACCTGGCCGGCCTCGACCAGGTGGCGCAGCTGCCGCTCGCGCATGGCGCGCATCGCAGCCACATCGAAGGGCTCGCCCGTATAAACGAAGTCGTCCCGCAGGGCGATCAGCTCGCGGCCGAGCCGCTCGTCTCCCGCGATCGGGCGAAGCCTGACGAGGGCCTGCCGTTCGAAGGGCCAGGCTGCGCCGGCTGGGGCGAAGTAGCGCCGGAACGAGTCAAGGGAGACCGCCAGGCTGCCTGCCTTGCCGTGGGGCCGCAGTTGCAGGTCGATCTCGAAGACGCCGGCGCGACGTGCGGTGATGGTCCGGGTCGTCTCGATCACGAGTCGTTCGAAGAACTGCGGGCTCGGGATGTTCTTCGGCCCTGCCGTGTCGCCGGACCCGTCGTACACGAACATGAGCTCGATGTCCGACGCAAATCCCAGCTCTCTGCCACCGCACTTGCCGAGGGCCGCGAGGGTGAAGCGTGCAGGGTTGCCGCCGGCATCGAGGGGCAGGCCGTGAGTGCGCACAAGCTCGTCCCATACCTGCTGCACCGTGCGATCGAGCACCACTTCCGCCAGGTCGGTCAGCTCGCCCGAGAAGGCCGCGAAGCTGCCCGTCTGTCCCATGATGTGGCGCATGTCGATGCGGAACATCTCGCGATCTTTGAAGCGGTTGAGCACCGCCCGCCATTGGTCCGCGGGGCCAGCATGGATCTGACTCTGCAACTCAGCGGCAAGCTCGAACCGCGCCTTGGGCTCGCTCAGCTGATGCACGTCCCGCACGACCGGGAAGAGGTTCTCGTACTGCATCCGCAGGAAGTCGTCCCACAGGAACTCGCTGACGCCCAGCAGGCGGGCCAGGGCACCGAGCACTTCGGGCCGCTCCAGGGAGGCAAGCTCGTCGGGCCACGACGGCCTTGCGAACAGCTCGCCCAGGTATTCGTGGAAGTGGATGAGTGCAGATTCGGGGTTGGGCGAGCGCGGCAGAAGGTGGGTGAAGTGCTTGATGAGCACCGTGGCGGCGCGTAGCTCGCGCTGCTTCGCCTCATCGACGATCTTGCCTCCGCGCGCATCGGAGACGAAGAGCGTATCCCGGACGCGGTTCCCGATCGAGAGAACGAACACCTGGCTGATGTGAACTCCGCTGAGGGCGAGCGCATTCGTGAACTCGTAGAGAAAACCGGGCGTGTCGGTCGCGCTGATCTGCAGGACCGTGTAGCGGTCCGAGGCGTCATTGTCGATCTCGATGTCGACCGGGGGCAGGGCAGGCTCAGCTTCGGGCCGATGACCCAGTGCTGCCGCCACACGCTTGGCCAGCTCGCCCTGGGCGGTGCGCAGCTGCCGGTCCTGGAGATAGCCTACCAGCCGCACCAGGTCGTTCCGGTAGGTGGTCCACACGTCCGGAGGCGGAACCTGATTTACAGGCTTCACGGTGAAGACATCGACGATCTTGCGCTGGCCCGCGCGGCCGCCCGGCTCATAGGTGTAGACATAACCGTCAAGAATGCTGAACCCGCAGGCGAAGAGCAGTCCACAGATCAGCGAGAGCTCGCCGAGGTAGTCGAATCCGACGACCGTCACGCGCGTACGCCCTTCGTCCAGCGGCTGCGCCTCCACGGCCACAGGCTCATCCAGGGTGAGCTGCGCCGCCATGACGGTGTGGCGTTCGATCTCCACGGGATCGAAGGTTGCGCCGTACGAGGGCGCGAGCCGGGACATGTGCTGTCGCGCCTCGGGAGAGGGAGCACCGGGGTCACCAGGCAACATCATTGCACCTCCGTAACGCAGGTGGGATGAGGGCCGTCCGCCTCGCGCCAAGCGCTGCCCAACCTGGCCCTGGCCGGACAGGTGGCGCAGGTAGATCGCGCGCACGGCTCCGGCGTGTTGTTCGTAGCGCGCCAGGAACTCGCCGGCCGAACCCGGCCCGCTGAAGCCGAGGCGCTGGGCCAGGTAGCGCAATTCGAACGGCGCCGCAGGAAGCGTGTGCGTCTGTCTGTATTCGAGGATCTGCAGGTAGTGCTCGACCGTACGCAGGAAGGTGTACCCCTCTGACAGCACCCGGTGTTCGTCCGGCGACAGCAGGGACAGCTCGGTGAGCTGCTCCAGCGCCGCCTTGGTGTTGCCGGTGCGCAGCTGGGGATGTTCGGCGCCGTGGGCCAGCTGGAGGTACTGCACGACGAACTCCGCGTCCCGAATGGATCCTTCGCCGAGCTTGACTTCGCCCCAGGTGCGTCCTGCCTGGCGCAGGTGCGCCTCGGTCAGCTGCTTCATCCCGTAGACCTCGCGACGGATCGCCTCTTCGCCCGCGCCGTAGAGCAGCGGCTCGGCACGCGCCAGGAAGCGCGCCCCGAGCTGGAGGTCGCCGGCCACGGGCCGGGCGCGAAGCAATGCCTGCTTTTCCCAGAGCCGGGCGTGGCCGAGCAGATACTTCCAGTAGCCATCGATCGTGGGCACGAGCGGACCGACGCGGCCCCATGGGCGCAGGCGCATGTCCACCCGGTAGAGGGATCCGACTGGGGTGGCCTCGGTGAGCGCGGAGATCAGGCGCTCGCCCAGGCGCCGGCAGTCGTCGGCGTGCTGTTCGCCGTCGCCCCGGGCCAGAAAGAGCAGGTCGACATCGGAGCTGTAGTTGAGCTCGCCTCCGCCCAGCTTGCCCATGGCCAGCACGACGAACCCTGCGGCCGAGAGGTTCGCCGCGGCAGCCACCACCTCCAGCGCCGCCTGAATGATGGCATCTGCCAGGAGCGAGAGCTGGCTCGTGACCGAGGCGAGCTCCACGAGGCCGGCCAGGTCGGCCGCACCGATGCGCAGCAACTCGCGCTGCTGGAAGTGGCGCAACGCGTCCAGCGCGTCCCTGGGATTGCCTCCGGCCGCAGGGCGCAGCGACTCAGTCACCTGGCACGTCTCGCCGGCGAGCCACGCGGCCGTCTTGATCTGGGCGATGCCGCTGTGAGTTGAGAGGAGGGCCACCCAGGAGGGATTGCGGAGCAGGATCTCGGTCAGATACTGGCTGCCCGCGAACACGGCGATGAGTGCATCGACCGTGCGCGGATCCTCCGTGAGGGCGTCGAGCACCACGGCGGGATCGGGCGTTGCCGCGAGAAAGCGCTCGAGGTTGATCAGCGCCCGGTCCGGGCTGGCGGACACAGAGAGGGCCGAAAGAAGGTGGGGCGTGAGGCGCTGAAGTGCCGGCTGCCCCTCAGGATGCAGGGGCAGCCGTTCCAGGCGCGCAAGGAGGTCTTGGGTCATGTGCTTCGGAGGCGGGAAGTCCGGCCCTCCAGCTCACATCAGGATTTCTCCGCGACGGCGCTGACCGGGATGCTTTGCCCGCAGCCCGCGCAGAACCGGTCATCCGCCGCGAGTTCCTGGCCGCACTGCGGGCAACGCGACGCCAGGGGAACGGCGGACGGCGGGGCGTCCAGCGCGGCGTCCAGCGCGGCTCCGCATCCTCCACAGAACCGATCCTCAGCGAGCGCAGGGCGACCGCACGCGGCGCATACACGATCCGAACGGCCCGCACTCTGGGGGCCCGCAAGTGCCTGTCTCCGAGTCGAGACAGCCTGTTCGAGCGCCCGGTCCAACTCGTCGTCGGCCTCCGACTCCCACTCATCCAGCGCCCGCAACGCATCGGCTGCGGCCTGCTTGAGGCCCATCTCGAACGCCGTGAAATCGTCGTCCGTCACCTTGCCCACCCGGTGGTCGAAGTTGAGCTCGCGCAGCGCCTGAAACGCCGATTCGCGCTGGGACACCAACTCATCCAGCCGCTCCTGCTCGGAACTGACCGTGATGTTCCCATCCGGGAATTGCCGTGCCTGCCGCAGAATCGGCAGAGCGGCCAGGTAGGAGGCCACGCCGATCAGGACGATGGACAACAGAATGAAGAGAATCGGATCCATGCAGTTATCTCAAGCTCATCAAATGTGAGAGGCTGCCGCCTATGGCCGGGCGGCTGCCTCTCCAGGAAAGCGGTGCGTCGACAGGCCCAGCCCTCAGACGTGCTGTGCGCCTCCCGGCACGCGGCGTGTTGCATCCGCGGTGACCGCAGTACGCCGCGGCCAGGCCGAAACCAGTACACCCAGCATCATCACGATGCCACCGACCCACATCCACGACATGAGCGGGTTGATGAACACCTTGAACGATGCCGTCTGGCCGCCCCCCTCCCAGCCGGCGAGCACGACGTAGACATCCTCGAGCAGACCGGGGCGCAGGCCCACCTCGGACATGGGCTGCTCCTGGTTCTTGAAGTAGATGTGCTTCTTCGGCGTGATCACCCCGACATCGCGGCCGCCGCGACTCAGCTGCATGGGCGAAGTGAACTCCGTGAAGTTGGGCCCATCGACTGCATCCAACCGGGTGTAGGTCAGGGTATAGTCGCCGACCGTGATCGATTCACCGGCGCGGAGGTTCGCTTCGCCCTCCAACTGGTAAAACTCGTTGCCGATGATGCCGAGGGCAATCAGCAGCACGCCGATGTGGACGATGTAGCCGCCGTAGCGCCGCCCGTTGCGCCGCACGAGGTTGAACAGCGCGGCCGGAAGCGGTTCATGGGTGGCAGTCATACGGGCACGCACGCCGCGGACGTATTCCTGGACGATGCCGGCGAACACGAAGATCAACGTCGCGATGCCGACGAAGCCCGCAAAGTTACGGTTGCCCAGGGCGAACATCAACGGAATCGACAGCAGCCCCGCGATGACCGGCAGCAGGAAGTTGCGCCGGAGCGTCTCGGGCCCCGAGCGGCGCCACGCCAGCAGCGGTGCGATCCCCATCAGGATCAGCAGCGCGACGAAGATGGGGCCGTTGACGCGCATGAAATAGGGCGCGTTGAGCGAGATCTTGTCGCCCATCACCAACTCGGAGATGGAGGGGAAGATCGTGCCCAGGAACGTCGCGGCCATGATCAGGAGGAAGATCACGTTTTGGGTCAGGAAGCTGGTTTCGCGGGACATGACCGCGTCCAGCGTGTTCTCACTCTTCAGCTTGGGCAGCCGCCAGACCATCAGCCCCAGGAAGGCGAGCGACGTGACGATGATGAAAGCGGCGAACATCGGACCGACGGCAGACAGGGCGAAGGAATGCACCGACTGCACGACGCCGGAGCGGGTCAGGAACGTGCCGATGAGGGTCAATTCCCAGGTCAAGGCGATCAGGACCATGTTCCAGACCTTCAGCATGCCGCGTCGTTCCTGGATCATGATGCTGTGGACGAAGGCGGTGGCGGTCAGCCACGGCAGGAAGGAGGCATTCTCGACGGGATCCCATGCCCAGTAGCCGCCCCAACCGAGTTCCAGGTAGGCCCATTGGGAGCCCAGCAGGATGCCGATGGTCAGGAAGGCCCAGGGGGCGAGAGCCCAGCGGCGGATCAGCTTGATCCAGGTGTTGCCGAGCTGGCCCGTGATGAGCGCGGCGACCGCGAAGGCGAACGGCACGGTCATGCCCACGAACCCCAGGTACAGGGCCACGGGGTGGATCATCATCCAGTAGTTCTGCAGCTGGGGATTGAGACCCTGACCGTCGGCAGGCACCAACGCCGTGGCGCCGGCGGGCTGAAAGACGCCGGCGGCTATCTCGCCTGCCCCGGTGATCCACAGCCGGTTGAACGGGTTCTCCGCGAACAGCAGGAGGCTGATGAAGAAGCCGATGTACAGGAGCAGGACCGCGTTGACCCACGGCTTGAGGCTTGCCTGCTCTCTTCGGAAGAACCAGGTGGCCGAAGCGGCCATGATGCAGGCCAGGAAGGTCCAGAAGAGCAGGGAGCCCGCCTGTCCGCCCCAGAGCGCGGAGATCTTGTAGATGGTGGGAAGGGCGCGCTCGCTGTGCGTGGCGACGAACTCGTTGTTGAACTCGTTCGTAAGCAGCGCCCGCCACATCAGCGCGGCGGCGATGGTGACGAGCCCGCCGACGACGTAGACGGTGTTGCGGCCGCTGGCCACGAGCTCGGAGCGGCCGCGCGTTGCGCCCAGCACCGAGACGGCAATGCCGTAGATGCACAGGAGGAACGCCAGCAGAATGGCGATGTATCCCAGGTCAGTCATGGAGGAATCTCCGGATGCCCGTCAAGGCATGATCTCAGCGATCCGCTGTACCAGTTCGGCATCGCCCAGCGGGCCGGTCTTGCGGCAGCCGACGATGGTTCCTTGCGGATCGATGAAGAAGGTCTCGGGCACGCCACGGATTGCGTAGCGCTTGGAAATCTTGCTGGCGAGATCCGGCCCGTTGGGGAACGTGATGTCGAACTTCTCCAGGTAACGCTTCGCTGCGGGATCCTGGTCCAGGTAGTCCACGCCGACGAACACGATGCCCTGGTCTTTGTACTTGCGCCAGGCGGCTTCGAGCGCAGCTGCCTCATCTTCGCACGGCTTGCACCAGCTCGCCCAGAAGTTGAGGACCACGCCCTTGCCGCGCAGATCGGACAGACTGATCGTCTCGCCGGTCCAGCCTCCCGTGTACTCGGGGAAGAGTGCCAGCGACAGGTCCGGTGCAGCCTCGTCACAGAGCGCCTTCTGCGGCGGCTTGATCAACATGAGGATCAGCAGGCCGCCCAGGAAGAGCACGCCAAGTCCGAGGACGATGGCGAATGCGGGCACCTTCCTGCCGGGCCGACTGCCGGAGTCTTGAGTGTCATTGATGGTCAAGGGTGCGTTCTCCGTCATTCAGACTCGCGCAGCTCGCGTTCCACGCGCTTCAGATAGTCATCGGGCTCCTCGCCGGGCCGGCGCGTCGCTGACGCAGAGGTCGGTGCGCCACCCGCTGATCCGATCTGCCCCTGGCGCTTGCGCCAGGACAGCACGAGGTAGGTGACCCAGCCGAGACCGACGACCGCGGCCAACACCGGGAAGAGCCAGACAATCAGGTTGAAACCTTCGCGGGAGGGCTGGCCCAGCACGATGTCGCCGTACTGCGTGACAAAGTAGGCCTTGATCTGATCCGTGCTTTCGCCCGCTTCCAGTTTCTGCGCGATCACTTCTTTCATCTGTATGCACGCTTGCAACTCACAGTTATCGAGCCTGACGCCGTTGCAGAGCGGGCACCACAGCTCGCGCGCGACCGCGTTGATTTCGTTCGGGGTGGGCGTTTGGGCCAGCACCGGCATGGCCAACACCAGGACCATCACGATGGCCGCCCAAGTGACAAACCATTTGCGCATTGCGCCTCTCCTGAAACGACGAGACCAAACACCGGGGCCCGAATCGGGCCAGGGTCGGCTCAAGCCCGCCTGCGCGTCCCGCATTGAGGGCAGAAGCGATCGGACGCATGCAGCGGCTCGCCGCACTGGGTGCAGTAGGCCGCTGCGGCGGTGGCCGCTCCGGCAGTGGCCGCTCCGGCAGTGGAAGCCGCCGTCCGGGATCCGGCCCTGGATGGTGGCGGTGCGGTCCGGACGACCGGCGCCTGTTTGCGCTGAGACAGCAGCCACCAGGCCACGATTCCGATCAGCATTGCTGCCCCGAGCCCGATGAGGAGCCAGGGAAGCAGATTCGTCTTCTGGGCTGCCGGAGCCGTTGCGGCAGCCCCGCCGGCGGCCGGGCCGTCGGTGGCCGTGACCGCCAACTGGGGTGCAGTCAGCGCAGAGTCCGGCTTCGTATAGCGAATGCGAAGGCCGACCCGCTCACCGGCGGCCAGATCGTTTCGGCCGAGGGTGTGGTAGGTGAGCCCGTCCGAGCGCTGACCGGAGGCATCCGCAGCGGGCTCCACAGAAAACGCGGTCGCCCGTGCGGGCTGCTGGATCGACATCTGGAGCGAGTCGATCGCGTACGGCGCCTCGAAAGTGAACTCGATGTCGCGTTGCCCGGCCGATGGCGCCCGGTCCACGTAATACTCGATATGGAATGTGGCGGAGGGCACTTCGTAGGTGAGTATGTTGTCCTTGATCTCGAAGGGCCGATTGATGAGTGTGCCGGACTGATCCATGAAGGTCGCCTGGACGTTGCGCGCTCCGGCGGCGACCGGGAGAGCCACCTTCACGGGAGCCGGCGTGCCCTCGGAGAAGGCGCCGGAGAAGATCACGAGCAGTCCAGGATCATCGTACTCGGGCCAGAGCCGGAGCTCCGCCTGCGCGATTTCCGGCGCGCCGGCCTGCGCGTGCGCGGGAACACAAGGACCCACAACCCACGTCGTTAAGAGGGTGGTGATGGCCACGAGCAATGCAATCCATCCCCGTTTGAGCATACCCGGCTGTCTCCTGATGACGTAATGAATGAAGCGGCAGTATAACATAAGGTGCCCTTCATGCAAGCATCGGCGGCCCTCGCACACAGCGACCGGCCCACGGGGCAGGCGGGTGTCACAGGACATCCAATTATGGCCGTGTCTTTTCTTGACATGTGGCGTCTTGATATTATGATAAAAGCATACAGATATTAGTAGATGAAGTCGACTTGACGTGCGAGATCCCGCCAGAGTATAATGGTGTCACAATGTTAGTTCAAGCGTGAGGCGAGCTCGGACATCGCCGACACAGGTTGTGGCGGAAATCCACAGGAAGGGAGCGGAAAATGCATCGTTCTGTCATCGGCAAGCACTCATTCCGTATCGGATGGGGGAGACCTGGCGGCCGCCTGCTGGCACTCGTGTTGATGGTCTGCCTGCTTGGCGGAGTCTTCGCCGAAACCGCCATGGCCGCGCCCAGCCAGGCAAATCAGGCGTACACCGTGCGACCGGGAGACACCCTGGCCAATATTGCCTCCCGGTACGGGGTTTCGGTCGGCACCCTGGCCCAGGCAAACGGCATTCGGAACATCAATCTCATCTACATCGGGCAGAACCTGGTCATCCCGGGAGCCAGCTCGTCTCCCGGCCAGCCTGCCGCACCGAAGCCGCC
>CAZMIS010000096.1:0-11362 GCA_964566325.1 uncultured Anaerolineales bacterium | reverse complement strand
ACCATCAACATCCGCGGCCAGTCCTATCGCCTCCGTGAGAAACGCAAGGCGGGCGTCTTCACGGAGCTCACTGAGCCCGCCAAGGAGGGCTAGACCAGCACCTATGCCAGTCTCGCCGCAACTGGAGACAGGGTTTAGCGCTTTACGACCGGTGTAGGGGTGTCAAGGTCCGCAAGTAGCGAGAGGCAGAGCAAGCGATGCGCGAGCCGCAGTTCGCACGTTCGCCAAGCCCTGCCTCCCCTACACCGGGCTTGCGGCGGCGCTCGAAGTCGCTCCCCAGCGTTGCTTCTACCCTCCGCGCAAGCGCATCCAGTGTAGCACGGGCAGAGCGACACACCCTAGTCGACAGTTGTAGCCCCACAGAACGCGTGGGCTGGGGAGTGCTTAACCCGCGATTCTGGGGAATTGTTAATCCGCGTTGACAATGGCAGTTGTGGGGCAGCCAAAGACCACATCGCAGTACATACAGGTCACCGGACGAATTGGCCGCAGATGGTGGGAGCGCCCGGGTGTAGTGGTAACTTTGTATGGTGCATCCAAACCGCGAGACCGATCCCATTTCGAAAAATTCCGCAGCTACCATGAACGGCTTTACTCTCAAGTGGAACCCACGAGCGTCACACCCTTCTCTCCGCCTGCATTAGAACGCGCACTGCACGCAGTCATCGCATGCTACGCGCGACAGGCTGGTAGTGGTCAGTTGGCACACAGTCCGTATCCCTACCCGGAAGAGATGCTCGCTTTTCTAGAAGCGATCCTCCTTCCCAGGGTCAACGCAATTGATCCTGATGAAACGGACAACTTCAGGTCGGTCTTCAGACGACGCGCAGACGAATGGAAACGCTGGCAGCGCAGCAAGTGGGAATCATTCCGTCACGAAGCGGATATCCCTCTGCTGAGGCCTGCCGGTGAGTATGCTGATGCTGAACGCGCTCGAATTTCCTGGGCCACGCCACAGTCGATGAGAACGGTTGATGCTGAATGCGAGGCGCAGATCACAACTTTGTACAGCACAGAAGGAGACTGACCGAATGTCGAACAGGGCCAAGAACCCACTAAGGCGCGCTCAGTTGATCGCTCCTTTTGGATGTGGCGCTATGGTAGTCGTTCAAGGTGGCATCTCGCTTATCACATCAGGATTAGACCATTGGTTCGAGCGCGAAGATGGCCAGGGACAGGTTGACCTCGAAGAGTATAGGCTATCAGAATGGCGCCTCGAGAACTTGCTTCAAGTTAGCCACTTCCGCATGCCACCGGATTTTCGCCCTCTAACTTTCGGTGCAAGTTCGATCAACACGCGTCTCACTATCCCTGTTTTACGATTCCCTCAGTGGCATTTCTGCCCAAAATGCCACCTGTTGTTGGAGATCCCGCTTGTCAGGCGCGGCAAAGTAAAGTGTCCAGATTGCGAAAAGGACAAGAAGACGCGCTACATGTTTCAGGTTCCCTTCGTGGCAATGTGCGACTATGGCCACATCCAGGATTTTCCCTGGCGCGAGTGGGTGCATCATTCCATTCAAACAAGATGCGAGATGCCTCTGCGGCTGATCTCTACAGGCGCCGCGTCTCTTTCGGGACAAAAAGTAGAGTGCGCATGCGGCGCTAACCGAACACTATCACAGATCACGCAGGCAAGTTCAGATGGTCGCAGCACTCACCTAAGCAACCACCTTGAAGATGGCCAGGTGTATGTATGCCAAGGCCATCGTCCTTGGCTTGGGGCTGATGCGAAGCAAGCTTGCGGACGACCGCTTCGCGGATCGCTACGCAATGCAGCCAACCTCTACTACGCACAGGTGCGAAGTTCCATCTACCTACCCAGAGGAGCCGATGCCGCAGAACACGAGATCGTTGCTCTTATTGAGCAACCACCGCTCTCGACAGTGTTCCGAGCGGCACAGAGCTTCGGCGCTACGCCTCTACAGACTGTTGAAGCACTCCGGAGACATCAGACTCAACTCGTCCAACCCTACTCAGACGAGCAACTGCTGTCCGCAATCAACGTTGCGCTGGGCAGCGCGCCCTCCAGCGGAGACTCAGCTGCTCATCAAGAGATTTCCGGAGATGATCGCGAAACGGCATTTCGGCGAGCCGAGTTCGAGGTTCTTCGAGTCCCGCGTAGTGAAACCCTTCTGGAGATCAGGGAGTCGCCGATGGGGGACTATGCTGTTGACATTGCCCAGTACTTCTCACGCGTGATGCTCGTAAATAGGCTGCGCGAGACTCGCGTACTAACCGGCTTCAGTCGAATTCTACCGGACCCCCCCCAATCACCGGTCGAGCTCCAAGCCATGCTGTGGCGCCGACCACCTACAGAAGACACCTGGCTACCCGCATATCCAGTCTATGGTGAAGGAATCTTCCTAGAACTCAACGAGAGGCGTCTGACGCAATGGGAGCAACGTCCAGACATTGTGCAGCGTGTCTCGCGGCTCATACAGCACTACCAGGCGATTCAAGAGAAACGGCACTTGCGGGATCGCCCTATCAGCCCTCGATTCGTGCTTCTGCATACCCTTTCCCATCTAGTCATGAATCGCCTAACCTTCGAATGCGGCTACGGCTCAGCAGCGCTGCGCGAACGTCTGTATGTATCAGATCATGCCACAGAGCCGATGAATGGTATACTGATCTACACAGCTGATGGGGACTCTGAAGGCACGATGGGAGGACTTGTACGGATGGGGAAACCTGGCAGTCTGGAACCCGTGGTCCGAAGAGCACTTTCAGGCGCCGAATGGTGCTCGACCGACCCGATTTGCGCAGAGATCGGCAACCACGGCGGACAGGGGCCAGACTCATGCAATCTAGCAGCCTGCCACAATTGTGCACTCGTACCTGAAACAGCCTGCGAGGAGTTCAACCGTTTCCTTGATCGCGCTGTCGTTGTGGGCGATATCACAAATCAAAGTCTCGGATACTTTGCCTTTGGTTGCGATTGACCGATATCTCACCCACTGTGTGCATGAAAGAGTAGGGGTTAAGTTCGCGAATGTCGTCATTAGAAACCGTGCCCGTTCTGAGCCTATTCAGCGGCTGTGGAGGACTGGACCTTGGCTTTCTGAGGGAGGGTTTTCAAGTACTGCTTGCGCTCGACTCTAATGCTACAGCAGTCAAGACATATAACCACAATCACGGTGAAGGCGTCGCTCAAAAAATTGATCTTGCAGACCATGATGGCCAAGACGTGTTACGGCTCCTAAGAGAGAGGAACGCTGCCGTCACACTACGCGGTGTAATTGGCGGACCACCCTGCCAACCGTTCTCTCTCGGCAACGTTACCAACAACCCAACCAACGGACTCCGCCGCACTCTCCCAGCCAGATACGCGATGATTCTTAGGTCACTCAATGACCTGTACGACCTGGATTTCTTCGTTTTTGAGAATGTGGAAGGCATCACGTACGAGAAGCACCGTCGCGACTTCGCCCTTTTCAAGACTCTCTTTGAGGATGCAGGATTCAAGATTTTCGAAGGTCTGCTGGATGCCAAAGATTTCGGGGTTCCTCAAAAACGGCCTCGGATGTTCGTAGTGGGCTGGAATAGGGAGAAGTACGGTTCGTGGGATTTCGTGTTTCCAGGCGCTACACAGACTCAAGAGCTCACTGTTGCCAATGCGATCAGTGGACTCGCGGAGCCCGTTTTCTACCGACGCGATCTTGCTGCAGCGGACTTCACCGTTCATCCCAATCACTGGACCATGCAGCCTAAGTCCAAGCGGTTTTGGGATGGTTCGCTCTTTGAGGGCCACACAAGGGGCCGGTCATTTCGAGTGCTTGAATGGAACAAGCCGAGCTGGACGGTTGCCTATGGCAATCGCGAGATCCACATTCATCCATCCGGCACGCGCAGGCTAAGCATCTATGAAGCAATGCTGCTTCAAGGATTTCCAAGTGACTATGAATTGCTGGGCAATCTGAGCGAACAGGTACATCAGGTAAGTGATGCTGTCCCGCCACCATTGGCAAGCGCCCTAGCACGGTCAATACGCCTGTTCCTAGAGGGAGACGAAAGCGTGCGGGTTCCAACCAGTAGGCAGATGGATCTGCCCCTGCCCAAAAACGGAAGCTAGCAGTGGCCATCACAGCGCACGATTGGTTGGAGGAATATCACCAGAACTTGTTTGCATGGTCTGCCTCACATCTCAGAGCCTTTCCGTGGAGGTCGCTGCGAGACCCATATGCAGTGATGGTGGCTGAAAAGTTGCTTCAGCAGACAGCGGCGACGGCAACGATGTCTCGTGTCTATGAGACTTTTCTCGCGCTGTATCCGTCAGTCCACCATCTCAGCGAGGCGATCGATGAGAACCTGACTGCTCTCCTCAAACCTCTCGGGCTCGCCTATCGCGCCGCTGAAATGCGCGGGCTGGCGCAATACCTTGTTAGCCACCATAATAGTGAAGTCCCCTGCACCATGAGTGAACTTCTCGGTCTTCCTGGTGTAGGTGACTACTGTGCTCGTGCGGTGCTTAGCTTCGCATATGATCTTGACTTCGCCGTGGTAGACACGAACGTGGGACGGCTTCTCTATCGTCTCTTCTCGCTGGATGGCCCCATTCCGGTCAATCCGGCAAGGAAGAAGAGCTTGGTCGCGTTGGCGGACAGTCTGGTGCCACGGGGAAGATCCAGGGAGTACAACTTCACCATACTGGATCTATGTGCTCAGATATGTCGGCCCACAAGACCGAAATGTCTTCAATGCCCGATTTTGCACGTTTGCTCGTTCGAAAACGATACCAAAGCCAGTGAAGCAACTGAGTTATCGTCAGACCTCTCAATCCAAGCAAGACCAGAGACGAGTAGACTCAACAGAGGAACATAGCTCGGCGCGCTGACGGTGCAGGCCCTGCACGCCGGCGGCACGCGTGGGGAGGTGTCGATCGGGTGCGCGTAAGGGAGGGCCGGCATCACCGCCAATGTTGCTTGCTGCAGCAATGGAATGAGCCACCTACGCCAATGCCAACTATGCAAACCGATGCCGCGTCACACTTTGCCTTCATCGACGAATCAGGCACAGCATCGCCGTTCTCCGGCAGCCATCACCTGGTGATTGCCCTGCTTGCCGCTGAGATCCCCCGGGCTGTCGATTTGCACGTTAGACGCATGCAGAAGAAACACGGCTCCAGTCTACGATCCGGTGAAATGAAGGCGGGCGCCTCCCACGAATCAATCGTGGTCAAGCTACTGCACTCGCTCGCTGATGTGGAGGTGGAAATCATTGCCGTGATCGTTGACAAATCGGTCATTGTGCGACCACCTGCTGATCCGGAAGACATCTATCGAAAAGCCGTGGCCCGGGCCGTCGCTCATGCCGTCCGCCGATGGCCACGCCTCGATGTCAACCTGGACAAGCGATACACATCTCTCAGGCTACTCGACCGACTGGAGCGCGAGATACGCGAGGCCATCCTCGACATTCCCCGGGAGGTTGTGATCATCAGGCAGGAAGACTCAGTTGCCCACAAGGAGTTACAGGCGGCGGACTACATCGCCTGGGCACTGTTCCAGAAGTACGAACATGGCGATAGTCGCTTCTATGACATCATCGCTGGACGCATCGTCACTGAGGAAGTCGTACGGCAAGTTCTGTGGTGAAAAAGACAGCGGCTCACCCTGGACCCCGATCTCAGTCTGTCCCGGCGCATTTCAGCGCCAGCTAGGTCCACTCTACGAGTGGCCAGGGTCACCAGGCTTTACGATGCCGCTTCAAGTGGAACTATATCACGGGTGCGCAGCGCGGTCAAGTATCATTTTTCCAGCTTTTCCCATCACTCGCAACAGGCAGACCGGGTTACCAACACGTCACCCTCGGGTATCCGCTGCGCCAGCACCAGGACCTGCCCCCCAACGCCTCAAAACATCCTGTCGGCCAGGACGATGGCCTCCGCCACCTCGGCGAGCCTGCGATTCGTGTCCTGGCTCTGCCGCTGCAGCCGCTTGAACGCGTCTTCCTCGCTGAGGTCCAGCCGGCGCATCAGGATCCCCTTGGCCTTCTCGACCACCTTGCGCGCCTCCAGTGCATCGCGCAGGTCGGCCACCTCGCGGCGCAGCGACTCGAACTCGCGGAAGCGCGCTAACGCCAGGGCGATGGCGGGATGCAGGTCGTCCTCCGCCACCGGTTTCATGAGGTAAGCCGAGATGTTGGCGCGCGTGGCCCGCTCGACGAGCTGCGTCTCGTTGTACGCGGTGAGCAGGATGATGGGGATCGGCCGCGCAGCCGTGATGCGCTCTGCGGCCTCGATGCCGTCCATGACGGGCATCTTGATGTCGAGGATGGCCAGGTCCGGCTGATGCTGCTCGGCCAACTGCACGGCCTCGTCGCCCCGCGTCGCCTCGGCCACGACCTGGTGCCCCAGCCCGGCCAACTGCTCGCCCAGGCTGAGCAGGCGGATGCTCTCGTCGTCCGCAATGAGCACACGCAGCGATCGCATGGTCTGGCCTCCTACCGGTAGAAGACGACGGTCGCCGTGGTGCCGCCGTCTGCTCCGTTGCGCAGCTGGAGCGATCCCGACAGGTCCTTCTCCGCGAGGGTGCGCGCGATGCGCAGCCCGAGGCCGCTGCCGGTTTGCACATCGAAATCGGGACGCAGGCCCAGGCCGCTGTCGGTGATGGACAGGGTGACCTCCGGGCCGTCCTGGGCCAGGTCGATCGCCACCCGGCAGGGATGATAGCCGGGCGGGAACGCGTGCTCCAGTGCATTGGAGACGAGCTCGTTGATGATCAGCGCCAACGCGGTGGCCTGCTTGGAGGGCAGAAAGATCGGGGGGCCGGTCACTTCCGCGTCGATGCGCCGGTCCGGGCGGACGAAGTGCCGCAGAGAGATGTCGCAGACCTGGCGCGCCAGCGCGGTGATATCGGTGAGCCGGAGCTGCTCGAGGGAGAGCAACTCGTGCACTGCCGCGATGCTCTTGATCCGGCCCACGCTGTCGCGCAGGCTCTTGTGCGCCCGCGGCGACGGGCTGGCCGACATCTCGAGGCTCAACAGGTCGGCCACGGTCTGCAGGTTGTTCTTGATGCGGTGATGCATCTCCTGCAACAGGGCCGCCAGGGCGTCCGCGCGGCGGGATTCCTCCCGCAGCCGCATGTTCTCGAGCGCGAACCCCATCTGCGCGCCGACGGATCGCAGGAGCGCAAGCTCGGGTTCGCCCAGCACTTCGCGGCCCCGGCGGCTGCCGACGTGAAGCACGCCGAGCGTCCGGTCGCGCGCCAGCAGGGGCACCGCCGCACACGCGCCCGGCTCCCGCTCGCGCAGGCACGCCTCGCCGACCACGGGCGCGGCCACCGGAATCACGTCTCCTTCGTGGGAGAACGTCTCGAAGGCAACGAATCCGCAGCGACACTCGCCGGGCGTCACGTGGCTGGCCGCGGGGTCCAGCAGGGCCGCGTCGCCCGCGGTCGCGACCAGCACGTATTCGCCCGCGATGCTATCCAGCAGGTAGATGCGCCCGCTGTCCAGTGAGAGGACCTGCAGCACCTGGTCCAGCGCGCCGCGCAACGCGTCCGCTTCGGTCAGTGCCTGGTTGATCGCGGCAGAGACGGCGAAGAGCGCGGTCAGCTCGCGCACGCGCTGGCGCCCTGCGCCGTCCGTATCGTTCAGGGAGGCGGGAGAGGATGGAGGGGCGTTCACGTCCACAGCGATCCTCCTGCGCCGGCAGGTGAGCTATTGCTCCTTCGGCTCGTCGGCCGGCTCGCCCGGCTTCGGCGTCTTCGTCTCATCGCGGGAGGCTTCGCGGAACTCGCGGATGCTCTTGCCGATCGCGCCGCCGATCTCGGGCAGGCGGCCCACGCCGAAGATGATCAGCACGATGACGAGCAAGATGGCCCATTCCCATCCACCGGGAAGAAAATTCATTGTGTCTCTCCTTGTCCTGATTTCGATTCCGCGCCGCCATATCCGGCAGCGGCGAGGAAGCTGATTGCCTGGGGTGCGTTCGTCTCGAAGTGGAAGGCCAGCGCCGACGCGAGCCGGGCGGTCCTATCCTCGCCCGCAAGCGCCAGCCAACGACCCATTGCACGATAGCGCCGCGCGAAGCTGGCCATGGGCGGGAGCACCGGCACATTGGCCGGATCGAGCGCAAACCAACCGAAGAAGCGCGGGTCTGCCAGCAGCCCGTTAAGATCGCTCTGCGAGAACTCGCCGGCGGCCGGTTCCGTGGGCTCAGCCGCCTCCATCGCCGCGCGGTCCGCGCCCAGCCAGATCAACGGGGAGAAGAGCCGGTAGCTCACCGGGACCGCGGTGCCGCTCGCCCAGTTGAGCTGCAGCGCCTCGCGCAAGGTCCGGTAGCCCATGCTGAGCGGCGCCTCCACCAGGTTCAGCCTGGCAGCCTTGCCATCTCCGAGAAACTCGTGAACCATGTCCGCGGGCTTCTTTTCGCGCCCGCGCGAGCCGGCGGCATCCAACGCGCCCGATGCGTCGACCACGCCGTAAGGATCCAGCACCAGCACGGTGAAGACGATGCCCCGTCGTTGCTCCTCCTGCTGGCCGATGAACCAAAGGAACTGCGTGCCCGACGCGTCGACCGGCGAGAGCAGCAGCCGCCAGGTCAGGCCCGGCGCCACCCAGGGCTCCCGCTTCGGATCATGGTCCGCGGTGTCTGAGACGCCGCTGAAGCGCAACTTGCGCATGCCCCGGTCGGCAAGCGACCCCAGCGCCGGCGGCAGGTTCGGCGCCAGGCTGGCCAACGCGCGGCAGGCCGCGGGCGTCCGCATCCTGGACAGCGCCTCGATCGCGCGCCGGGCCACCCGCTGATCCGGGAGCTGGGCCAGCATGCGCAGGAGCGTGGCTGGATGCGGGCCGGGCGGGGCCGAGCCTGCGGCATCGAGGATCATGTCCATCACGTCGGCCGGCTGCTGGGCCAGCTGGTCCAGGTACTCCACGATGGCCAGCGGTTCGCCGTCCATTGCGGCGCTGAGCTCCGCGACCGACTGCTCGGCGGCTGCCTGGGGATTGCGCAATCCGGTGGCGAGGATATCGTCCACCGGCTCGCCCAGGTAACGCTCGAGGAGGGTGGCCGCGGCGATGCGCGCCTGGTCGGTGCGCTCGGGCGAGATGGCCGCGCCGCGCAGCGCCGCGACGACCTGCTCGCGCGGCAGGAGCCGCGCCACCTGGCCCAGCCCCCCTCGCAGCTGTGGATCGGGCGTATCGAGCAGGGAAAGGAGTTGCGGGAGCGCGGCCAGGCCGTACGCGGCAATCTTCTGCGCGCGCAGCGACTGGGCGCCCGGTTCGGTGGTGTGGCCGAGCTCGGCATACACTTGCTCCAGCGCCCGGCGCTCGAGCAGGCCGGTGAGCACCTTTGCATCTCCGCTCATGGAGCGGATTATAGCATAAGGGCGCCGCAAGGGAGGCAAACGTGAGGCCGCCACGCTGTCCGCGTCACTCGGTCTCACCCGAGGTCCGCTTCGGCTTGCGGCGCCACCGGCGGCGCAACGCCGCGAGCGGGATGAGCAACAGCAGCGCGATGAACAGCAGCGGCAGACACACCACCGCGGCCCAGATAGCGAAGTCGCCCAGCCCGCGCATCACGTACTGCAGCGAGATCTGCGCGCGGTCGAAGGTCTCCGCGGGGCGCCACACGATGGGCGTCGGCGTCGGCGTGATCGTCGGCGGGGGCGCGTCCTGCTCGAGATACAGCGTGATGATCGAGTAGGCCGTGCGGTCGCGAAGGTAGTTCATGCGCCCCACGATCGTCTCGATCTCGCCCTCGATCCGGGTGAGCTCCGTGTTGACCAGGAGCGCTTCCTCGACCGTCGCGGCCTCCTCCAGGAACTGGCGCAGGCGCGCCTGAGTTGCGCGCAGGTTGGTCAGCTGTGACTCGAGATCGACGTACTCCGAGGTGACGTCGGTGCCCGTCGACCGCTCCCAACGCACGTCCAACGCCAGGCCGCGCAGCACCTCCATGGCGGCCTCGAAGCGGTCGGATGGCACGCCCACCTTCACCGTTGCGGTCCTGGTGACGCCCTCGGCCGACGACTCGGTGGAGAGGACATAGCCGCCCAGTTCGAGCGCGGTGGACGAGGCGCGGCCGATCGCCTGCAGAAGGTCCTCCACCACCAGGCGCATCTCGCCGTTCTTGACGAGCTTGCGCTGGCCCGGTGGGACAGGCGTGCCGCTCGCATCGACGGCCGGCAGGGGCGTGGGCAGCTCGTCGTCTGCCGCGCCCCTTTGCTCGTCTGCCTCACCGGGTCCCTCCGGAGGTGCGGCGGGCGCGACTCCGGCGAACGGCGCGCTGGCCGGGGATTGCTCGGCGGCGGTCTGTTGCGGCGCGCGTGAGCCACATGCGGCGAGCAGCGATAGCGCGAGGATCAACATCATTGCGATGACCGGAACGCGGCGGTGAGTGGACATCTGCAACTCCTTATTCGACAGCGAACAGCTAAATGCAATTATCCTGCGTTTCCGGGCCCTGTCAAGCGGTCCAATTTGCGCGCGGGACTGTGTGCGCTGCCCCCAGCGCATGCAATTGGCCGCCCTGGCCGCCCCAGAGGACTGGCATTCGTTCGCTTTGTGGTAAAATCCGGTTCAGTTCCTTAATCATCGTTCCGCCACCGGGGCGAACCTCAGAGACGGTGACACGATCATGGGCATTATCATCGCAGTCGTATCGGGCTTCTTGCTTGCTATCCTCACGCCCGCCATTTTTCGCGTCGCACGCGGCGCCACCGGGTGGATCCTGGCTCTGCTGCCGGCCGGGCTCACCGTCTACTTCGCCCGCTACTTCCTGTTGGTGTCGGGAGGCGGGCCGGTCATCATCGCCCGCGACTGGGTCCCCAGCCTCGGCGTGGGCCTGTCGTTCTACGTCGACGGCCTCAGCCTCCTGTTCGCGCTGCTCGTCAGCGGCATCGGCGCGCTGGTGGTGATCTATGCCGGCGGCTATCTCAAGGGACAACCCCGGCTGCCCCGCTTCTACACGATCGTCCTGATGTTCATGGCCTCCATGCTGGGAGTGGTCCTGGCCGGCAATCTGCTCACCATCTTCGTGTTCTGGGAGCTGACCGGCGTGACCTCATACCTGCTCATCGGCATGGACCACGACCGGGCTAAGGCACGGGCCGCGGCACGGCAGGCGTTGCTGGTGACCACGGCAGGAGGCCTGGCCCTCATGGCCGGCATGCTGCTGCTGGGACAGGCAGGCGGCAGCCTGGATCTGCCCGCGCTGCTGGCGGAGGGTGAGGCCATCCGGAACCATCCACTCTACCTGCCCGCCCTGCTGCTCATCCTGCTTGGGGCGTTCACCAAGTCGGCCCAGGCGCCGTTCCACTTCTGGCTGCCCAACGCGATGGAAGCGCCCACCCCCGTCAGCACCTATCTGCATTCGGCGACGATGGTGAAGGCGGGCGTGTATCTGCTGGCACGGCTCACGCCT